>JBLGAT010000014.1:0-45506 GCA_047612485.1 Psychroserpens sp. | reverse complement strand
TTGTTCCGTAAACTTCATTTTCCTTGATTTAATATGCTTTAAATTCAATCCTTGATTACTTGCCCCAGTTAATGGCGTTCCATGCCCTTTCATGAAAAAAGTATAAAAACATCTTCGTGAACAATTCCACCAATCCGATAGAAAAGGCCACTTTTGCCGTCCCTGTCACCATCCAAGAAATTAAAATGGTATCAATGGTACCTATTAGTCTCCAGCTAATAGATTTAACGATGCTCCTTTTTGGTCGCTCAGTTTTCCTATCGGCCTTATAGCTAGTATTACTGGATTTTTTACCTAATATCAATTGATCTGCTATCATGTGAAACATATTAAACTTTAAACCCTATCGATTTAGTAGAGTAAGCAAAAATAGAAATTATTTCCACATATGCACGCAAAAGAATTACCATTATGGATTTTACCCTATAGTTTTAATAGATTAATCAAAAAGAAGGATGATTTTTGAGGATTTCCCATTAAAATTGTAAAAGTTCTAAAAACAAATTCTCCTAGGACATTAAATCGGCGAGGGTATTATTGCCAAAAACCTGTAACGTACTGTCCCTCACTTGAAGCATAAGCTTGTGTACGGAACAACGTTCCTCATCTGGACAGTCACTGCATTTTTCGTAAAAATTAAGGCTTACACAGGGAACTAGGGCTATTGGACCTTCCAAGACCCTCATCACGGTAGTCATTGGAATATCCTTGGGATCTTTAATAAGGTAATAGCCTCCACCCTTGCCTTTTTTAGATCCCAAAAAACCGTTTTTCCGTAAAGTTAGTAGAATGCTTTCCAGAAATTTTTGCGAAATGTTCTCATGATTGGCAATTTCAGCAATTTGAACGGGCTCCCTATTTTTTTGGTTTGCCAAAAAGGTGAGCGCCTTTAATCCGTATTTCGTCTTCTTAGAAAGCATACTACGAATATAGGAAAATTTGGACTTGCTTGGTATGCCCAAAACCCCAGTTTTTCACCTTCCACCTTCCTGAACTAATCTTACCCCAGCGCTTGGTCAATATCGCCAATAATATCATCTATATGCTCCAGTCCCACAGAAACCCTAACCATACCATCCGTAATCCCGGCACCCAATCGTTCTTCGGTCGTCAACTTGCTGTGGGTAGTAGAAGCGGGGTGCGTAACAATACTCCGGGCATCCCCCAAATTAGCGGATAAAGACAATAATTTTATGGCATCAAAGAATTTCTTTCCTGCCTCTACTCCTCCCTTTACATCAAAGGCCACGACACAACCTCCCGCTTTCATCTGCTTTTTGGCAATTTTATATTGGGGATGCGACTTCAAAAACGGATATTTAACCCAATTGACCTTGGGATGATCTTCCAAGAAGTGGGCAAGTTTCAAGGCGTTCTCACAATGACGGTCCACCCTTACAGCTAAGGTCTCCAAACTTTTCGATAATACCCATGCATTAAAGGGGGATAATGCTGGGCCTGTAATACGGGAAAAACGGTATACTTTATCCATCAACTCCCTATTCCCCACGGTGACCCCTGCCAACACTCGACCCTGGCCATCCATAAGTTTGGTCCCGGAATGAATCACTAAGTGTGCACCAAATTTCATGGGCTGCTGTAGATATGGGGAAGCAAAACAGTTGTCCACTATAAATATTAAATTATGCTTTTTGGCAATCGCGCCCAATACCTCCAGATCCAAGATATCTACTCCAGGATTGGTAGGGGATTCCGCATAAATTATTTTGGTTTTTGGAGTGATAAGACTTTCAATGGTATCCACTTCATTTACATTAAAATAACTTGTATTGATGTTCCACTTTGGAAAAAATTGGGTAAATAGGCTGTGGGTAGAGCCAAAAACACTGCGACAAGAAATAATATGGTCACCACTTTCCAAAAGGGCCGCAAAGGTTGAAAAAACAGCTGCCATTCCCGATGCAAAAGCGAAGCCGTCTTCGGCGCCTTCCATTTTACATACTTTTTCAATAAACTCCGAAGAATTTGGGTTGCTATATCTGGAATAAATATTTCTTTCCTTTTCCTCTGCAAACGAAGCCCGCATGTCCTCTGCATCCTCAAAAACAAAACTGGAAGTCAGGTACATGGGCGTTGAATGCTCCAAATACTGACTGCGTTCCATTTGTGTACGTATTGCCTCCGTTTCAAACTGCTGTTTTTTCATAATCAACTTTTCTCTGTAATTCGTAATATATCACCAAACACCCCTCTTGCTGTTACCGCGGCACCTGCTCCAGCTCCTTGAATGACCAACGGTTTTTCACCATAGGATTCGGTATAAATTTCTATAATGGAATCAGATCCGGTTACCTGCCCTAGGGCACTTTCTTTGGGTACAGAAACCAATTTCACTTCTAAGACGCCTTTTTCTTTTTGCAAGTCCCCGGAAAGATCTCCCACATACCGCAACACATGGTTTGGCTTTTGTTGCTTTTTGATTTTTTTAAATTTTTCATCCAACACCTCCAAATCCTGTAAAAATTCAGAGACCGATCCCTCTCTTAATTTATTTGGAATCAGATTTTGGATTTCAATATCCGAAAACTCATTGCTTAGATCAAGCTCCCTAGCCAGAATAAGTAATTTTCTACCCACGTCATTTCCAGAAAGGTCTTCCCTCGCGTCTGGCTCGGTGAAGCCTTTGTCCATTGCTTCCTTTAAGATACTGGAAAAAGGGGCATCCACCTCAGAAAAAGTATTAAAAATATAACTCAAGGAACCGGAGAACACTCCTTTTATCCTGGTGATATTCTCCCCGGACATATGCAATAATTTTATGGTATCTATCAAAGGCAACCCTGCCCCCACATTGGTCTCATAGAGGTATTGCTTTTGATGCTTATCCAGTTCTTCCCTTAACAATTGATAAAAATCATATCCCAGCGTATTAGCAATCTTATTTGAGGAGACCAGATCGAATCCGTTTTCTACAAATTCAAAATAATGGGCCACAAAATCCTGATTGGCTGTATTATCAACAGCTATTAGGTTTTCCAAATGGTGGTTTCTGGCAAAATCAAAAACATCTTCAAGTTGGTATTTCAAGCCTTTGGAAACTATATCCGTCTTCCAATTCTTTGAGACACCCTTAGGATTAAAAAGCACTCTTTTGGAATTGGCCACTGCAAAGACATTGAGGTGAATCCCATTTCTTTTTTCGATCTTCTTTGAAGATTTCAATATTTGATCGATGAGCGTGCCCCCAACATTGCCATGCCCAAAAACGGCTATGTTCACCTTCTTGCTGATTCCGAAAATCTGACCGTGCATCACATTAAGGGCCTTGTGCAGATCTGTCTTTTTAAGGACCAAACTCACGTTCTTCCCAGATACCGTATTATTGAACAGCAAAGGCACTATCTGGTTTTTTATCAGCGCATTATAAGGCTTGTGAAAAGTACTCAAGTCCTCTCCTACAATGGATATAATGGAAACGTCTTCCACCACGGTGATCATACTGATATCTTGGGAATGGAAATCGTGCTCAAATTCTTTTTCCAGAGCCAACTTGGCCAATACCGCCTTATCTGAGGCCACAACCAATCCTATGCCCCTTTCAGAAGAACCTTGTGAAATGATGCTAACACTAATTTTATTATCACCCAAAGCTCGAAAAATTCTGGCATCCACACCCGCTTTTCCCAAAAGGCCACGGCCCTCCAAATTAATAAGGGACATATGCTCAAAGACAGAAAGTGATTTGATGCCTTCAACATCTGTTTTAGCGCTTATGAGGGTCCCCTTGCTGTCGTTATTAAAGGTGTTTAATATTCGTAATGGGATATTTTTCTCGATAAGGGGAATAATGGTTTTGGCATGTAATATCGTAGTCCCAAAATTCGCCAGCTCATTGGCCTCCCCATAGGAAAGCTCAGAAATAATTTTGGCATCCGGCACCAAATCCGGATTAGCCGTAAAGATGCCATCCACGTGGGAATAGCTCTGCAGCTCTTCGGCATTTAAGTAATTCGCCAATAAAGAAGCGGAATAATTACTGCCATTTCTCCCTAGCGTAGTAGTGGCATTATCGGTATTGGAGGCAATAAAACCTGCGATGACAGGAACACAATCGGTATCCAATTTGCCAAATTCGTAGACCACATTATCCCTTGACAGGCCATCCAAAACCTGGGCATCACCAAAGGTGGCGTCGGTCTTTATCAAGTTTCTGGAATCCAACAATTTCGCCTTTATACCTCTCCCTATCAATAACTTTGTCAGTAGTTTGGCGGAAATAAGTTCTCCGTACGATAACACCTGGTCTTTGATTTTGGAACTGTAGTCCCCTAACAGGGATACCCCTTCAAACAATTTCACCAATTCCGAAAATTCCTTGGACAGATCTACATTTTTATAGGTGTGTCTTTGATATTTCTCAAAAGCTTCAAAATCCATGGTGTAATTCTTTCCATTGGCAGCCTTTTCCAAAATAGCCTCCAGTTGGTCCGTTGCCTTGTCCCGAGCAGATAATACCACTGTTATTTTTTCTCCATCCTTCACTTTGGATGTGATGATATCCAAAACCCTATCTATTCCTTCCCCATTGGCTAAAGATTTTCCTCCGAATTTCAGCACTTTTATCCTCTTGCTATCCCCATTTTGGTCAAAAATGCCTTTCAGCAATTCCTGGACCTGATCAAATTCGATCAAAAAAGCATCATGCCCATGTAGAGAATGGATTTCGCCATAGGTAACCTTACTATTGGCCTGGGCCCATTGTTTAAAGGTCTCCTTATTTTCCTTAGCGGTAAAGAACAGATCGGAATCTACCCCTATGATATGAATATTGGTATCGCTCTTTTGCAATTTCATAAAGCGGTCCTCCCCATCCCTGGTTACATCAATGGTCTTTAATAATTGGTTGGCCAGCTTATAAGCCGATAATTGGAATCGCTCCTGTAACTTGTTACCATGGTGCAGCAACCAGCTCTCCACATTAAATACTTTTAATTCTTCATTGGTACTCCTTTTAAATCGCTCCTTAAAAGATTCCGGAGTTCGGTAGCACAGCATGGCGTGCATACGGGCATCCTTAACGGGCTGTTTGGAATTCACCAAAAATTGTTCCTGGATCTGACAATTGGCAATTAACCAGTCGGTTGATTTCCAATCGGACGCCACCGGTATTAAATGTTCGGTAAGATTAGGCTTCAATACCGCCATTTCCCAAGCTATGCCTCCCCCTAAAGACCCCCCGATCAAAGCATATATCCTTTTTATATCCAACAATTCCAAGCCCTGTAAAAAGATATTGGCAATATCCCTAGCCACAAAATCCTTATAGTTTTCAATGACAAAACCATCATACCCATTGCCCGGAACATTAAAACAGAGCACAGTGTATTTTTTGGTGTCTATGCACTTATCATCACCAATTAGGGCTGACCACCATCCATGTTCCCCGGCAACGTCCGAGTTACCTGTAAGGGCATGGTTCACCAATACTATCGGGGCAGTATGCAATGCCGGTCCAAATAGCTGATAGGACAAGGAAATATCCAAAGAGCTCCCGCTGTAGGTGGTATACTTTTTAATCTTTAAATGCTGTAACATAAATGGGTCATCTTAAAATTGACAGGTACTTTTATTTTGTTTCTTATGGAGTACTAGGCCACCGGATTTGTCTGTGCAATGGTCTTAAAGGCATGTTCCAAGTCAGCCTTTAAATCCTCCAGATTTTCCAGCCCTACCGATAATCGGATAAGATCTTTAGTAACCCCTGTAGATAATTGGGCTGCAGCATCCAATTGCTGGTGCGTGGTACTGGCCGGATGGATGATCAAAGATTTTGTATCGCCAATATTGGCCAATAAGGAGAATATTTTGGTTTCATCCGCAATTTTTTTGGCAGATTTAAACCCTCCTTTTACTCCAAAGGTAACAATACTACTTTGCCCTTTTGGCAGGTATTTCTTGGCCAGTTGGTTGTACTTACTACTTTCCAGACCAGGATAATTCACCCAAACAACCTCATCCCGATTTTCCAACCATTTGGCAAGTGCCAGTGCATTTTCACTGTGTTTTGCAATTCTTATCTCCAGGGTTTCCAGACCTTGTATAATTTGAAAAGCATTAAATGGACTCAATGCGGCCCCATGATCCCGCAATCCCTCTATCCTCACTTTTGCGATAAAGGCGGCTGGCCCCAAGGCTTCGTGATATACCAATCCATGATATCCTGCGGATGGTTCTGTAAATTCAGGGAAATTGCCATTGCTCCAATCAAAAGTACCTGCATCTATAATGGCCCCTCCAAGTGCCGTTCCATTGCCGTTGATAAACTTGGTCAGGGAATGGATCACGATATTGGCGCCATGGGCTATTGGATTTAACAAAGCAGGTGTAGCGACCGTATTATCCACGATAAATGGAATTTTAGCTGCTTTGGCTTCCTTGGATATTGCAGCTAGGTCCAAAACATCCAATTTGGGATTCCCAAGGGACTCTACAAAAATGGCCCTGGTATTCTCTTGAACCGCCTTGCCAAAATTTGTAGGATCAGAAGGGTCTACAAAAGTGGTAGTGATCCCCAGTCTTGGAAGTGTTACGTTCAGTAAATTATAGGTACCCCCATATAAACTATTGGAAGCCACGATATGGTCTCCTGCCTTTAATAAAACCAATAAGGTCGTAGAAATGGCCGCTGTACCTGACGCGGTAACCACAGATGCTATTCCTCCTTCCAAAACGGCCAATCGCTGCTCTAAAATATCGTTGGTGGGATTATTGATCCTGGTGTAAATGTTCCCAGGCTCCGCCAGGGCAAAAAGATTGGCTGCATGGTCCGAATCCTTAAAAACAAAGGCCGTACTCTGATAAATAGGTACTGCTCTTGTTCCTCCGTTGGCAGCCACGTCGTGGCCTGCATGTAATGCGTTTGTTGAAAATTTTTGATCACTCATGATTTTTGTTTTTTAATTGTTAAAATTGATAAATTAAAAAAGCCAAACCCTTATCCGCGGACAATGCGAATAGGTAAAATCAAAAAAGTTAAAAAGAAAAGACAGTTGCCATGGGCAACCTGTTTTTGTTATCTGTCCCAAATAAATTGAGCAGAATTTAGCACCTTCATTGCTTTTGGAGCAAAGGGTTGCTAAGGCTTCATAGGGTCTATTCCCTCCGCCTTTCTTGATAACTATTCAATACGTGTTTGAACTTAAGGTCTACAAATATAGGTTCGGAAAATTTAAATTTCCTATTATTTTAAATAAAATTACAATTGGAAGGCAGCTTTCACCTTGTCTACGGCATCCAATTTTTCCCAAGTGAACAACTCCACTTCCTTTTCGATCCGTCCATTATAGGGAGACTCAAAAACCTTTTTTACAACTTTTGATTCTTTGCCCATGTGTCCATATGCCGCTGTTTCCAAATATATGGGATTGCGCAGTTTCAAGCGATCTTCGATGGCAAAAGGCCTCATATCGAATAATTCTGCTACCTTCTTGGCTATTTCCCCATCACTTAAATTCACTTTAGAGGTGCCATAGGTATCTACATAGATAGATGTTGGCTTAACCACCCCGATCGCATAACTTACCTGTACCAACATTTCATCGGCCACGCCTGCCGCTACCAAATTCTTTGCCGCATGTCGGGCCGCATAGGCAGCACTTCTATCTACCTTACTAGGATCCTTCCCACTGAAGGCTCCACCTCCATGTGCACCTTTTCCACCATAGGTATCCACGATGATCTTCCTTCCTGTTAGCCCGGTATCTCCATGGGGGCCACCAATAACGAATTTTCCGGTTGGATTGATATGGTAGGTGATTTTATCATCAAACAATACCTGTAATGATTTATGTAATTGTGCCTTAACCCTTGGAATAAGAATGTCATTTACATCCTTTTTGATTTTTTCCAACATCACCTCATCTACCTTATCAAATTGATCGTGTTGGGTAGAAACAACAATTGTATCTATTCGCTGGGGCACATTTTCATTGGAATATTCTATGGTCACTTGCGCCTTGGCATCAGGTCTTAAATAGGTGATTTCCTTATTTTCCCTTCTTAACGCCGCCAGTTCTTGGAGTATTTTATGGGAAATATCCAGCGCCAAAGGCATATAGTTTTCGGTTTCTTTGGTGGCATATCCAAACATCATCCCTTGGTCTCCTGCTCCCTGTTCTTCTTTAGAACCCCTGTCCACACCTTGGTTGATATCCTTAGACTGTTCATGGATCAATGAGATGACCCCACAGGAATCCCCACTAAATTGGTACTCCCCTTTGGTATATCCTATTTTATTGATGACATCCCTCGCTATTTGCTGTACGTCCAAATAGGTATGGCTCTTGACCTCCCCTGCCAGAATAACTTGACCTGTGGTCACTAAAGTCTCACAAGCCACCAAGCTTTCTGAGTCGAAGGCCAAAAAATTGTCCAACAACGCATCACTTATTTGATCTGCTATTTTATCTGGGTGTCCCTCACTTACCGATTCCGAGGTGAATAAATACGCCATAACTTCCAATTATTTTAAATTGAGTATCGATTTGACGTAATGTTGTAAAGAAGTTTTCATACTGATAGAACCTCAGTAGGAACTGCTTTAGCATTTTTAAGAATCCGGAACAGTTCCGGACCTCGAGGTTGCAATCAGTCAAATCCTTCCTCTTAAATTGTCCGGCAAAAGTAGGAGAATTCAAATTGCCCGCAAAATCTTTAACAACAATTTACATTGGGCTGGAAATTTTATATCATATTCAATTTGCATTAGCCATTAAATTTTACACTTTTTAATTTATTAAAGGAACCCGATTTTATTTTCGCCTTAGTCCTATTATGAAAATGGAATAAGTACTTATCTTGGTCTCAACTTGGCTTATTAAATATTAATCCTCCCTTTTTTATGCTATGGTTTTTTGGATCTTATATAAAAAAATAGGGTTTGAATTATTCCCATTTTTTTCATCGTATATTCTCTTAAAGACTTTCACTTCATAACGATATCTTGTATCTTGTGGGGCCCTTACCTTTTGAGGAAAAAGGTAACAATGAGCACTAATCACAAACAATTAAGACTATGCATATAGCGGTTGCTGGAAATATAGGAGCAGGAAAAACTACCCTGACCAGATTACTGGCCAAACATTACAAATGGGAGGCCCATTTTGAGGATGTAGTGGACAATCCATATTTGGACGATTTTTACAATCAAATGGAACGATGGAGCTTTAACCTACAGATTTACTTCCTCAATAGCCGTTTCAGACAAATTTTGCAGATACGTGAAAGTGGCAAGAGTATTATTCAGGATAGGACCATTTATGAGGATGCGTTTATATTTGCACCCAACCTACATGCCATGGGTCTTATGACCAATCGTGATTTTACAAATTATTCAAGTCTATTTGATCTTATGGAAAGCTTGGTGCAACCACCAGACCTCATGATCTATTTACGGAGCTCCATTCCTAATTTGGTAAACCAGATACACAAGCGCGGCAGGGATTATGAAAACACCATTTCCATAGATTACCTCAGTAGATTGAATGAACGCTATGAGGCTTGGGTAGAGGGCTATGACAAGGGAGGCCTCTTGATCATTGATGTTGATAAGTTGAATTTTGTGGACAACCCAGAGGATTTGGGATTGGTGCTTAACAAAATTGATGCAGAGATCAACGGCTTGTTCTAGAAACCAAGACCGTTAGAATATAAAAAGCCGCCCATACAAACATGGGCGGCTTTTACTTTTTAGGTGAATTCCCCTATTTCTATTGTTCTATTTGAACCTTTACATTACCTCTAAAGTCCTCCACTTGGGCCTTTACTTCTTCTGCAGTTCCCACGAACTTCTTTTCTTCGATCACTTCTTCACCATTCACTATGGTGGTATAACTAACGACTGCCTCTGCTGCATCATTGTCCATCATCATCATTTCTACACGGATCTCCTGTCTTTCTTGTGCAACCCCGCTTTCAACAGCATGGCCTCCTAAAATTGGAGCGATGACCAACCCTATCAAACAGGTCAGCTTGATCAAAATATTCATGGATGGACCTGAAGTATCCTTAAATGGATCCCCAACTGTATCACCGGTTACGGCAGCCTTATGGGCATCTGAACCTTTATAGGTCATTTCTCCGTTGATTTCAACCCCAGCTTCAAAAGATTTCTTGGCATTGTCCCAAGCACCACCTGCATTGTTCTGGAAAATAGCCCATAACACGCCAGATACCGTAACACCCGCCATATAACCCCCAAGCATTTCTGCAGTCAATTGATCATTGTCAGAATAAACTAGTTTCCCAAGTATCACAATAGCAATTGGGAAACCTATGGTCAAGATCCCTGGCAACATCATTTCACGCAATGCTGCTTTAGTGGATATTTCCACACACTTACCATATTCAGGTTTACCGGTACCTTCCAAAATTCCCGGAATCTCCTTGAACTGTCTACGCACCTCGTTAACCATATCCATGGCTGCCTTTCCTACAGAGTTCATAGCCAAGGCTGAGAAGACCACTGGGATCATCCCTCCCACAAACAGCATGGCCAAAACAGGTGCCTTAAATATATTGATACCATCAATCCCCGTAAAGGTAACATAGGCAGCGAACAGAGCCAAGGAAGTCAAGGCTGCGGATGCAATGGCAAAACCTTTACCCGTAGCAGCTGTTGTATTCCCCACAGAATCCAATATGTCGGTTCGTGTACGTACTTCTTTAGGAAGTTCGCTCATTTCAGCAATACCTCCGGCATTATCGGAAATAGGCCCAAAGGCATCAATGGCCAATTGCATGGCAGTGGTGGCCATCATAGCGGATGCTGCCAAAGCAACCCCGTAAAATCCTGCGAAAGCATAAGATGCCCAAATGGCCGCGGCAAATATCAATACCGTTGGAAAAGTGGAGATCATCCCTGTTGCCAATCCAGCAATAACATTGGTCCCGGCTCCGGTACTTGATTTTTGAACGATGGCCAAAACTGGTTTAGTTCCCAGACCAGTATAGTATTCCGTTATAGATGAAATAATCCCACCCACGGCCAAACCAACTACGGTAGCATAAAACACCCTCATAGAGGAAATATCTTTTAATCCTTCCCCGAAAAATTCCATTTTCATGGTTTCCGGTAACATATATTTTACCAAAACATAACAAGTAACAAGAGTCAGGGCTATAGACACCCAGTTGCCAATATTCAAAGCTCTTTGCACTTGGCCCTCTTTGGCATCATTACTTTTAATTTTTACCAACATGGTCCCGATGATGGAAAATAAAATCCCAAAACCGGCAATGGTCATCGGTAATAATATAGGACCTATACCTCCAAAAGCATCTTGGATATTTCCACCCATGTCCTTGATGACATAATTCCCAAGAACCATGGCTGCAAGAACAGTCGCCACATAGGAACCAAATAAATCTGCACCCATTCCTGCGACATCACCAACGTTGTCTCCAACGTTATCCGCAATAGTTGCAGGATTACGTGGGTCGTCTTCTGGAATTCCCGCTTCTACCTTTCCTACCAAATCCGCGCCAACATCGGCCGCTTTGGTATAAATACCTCCACCAACACGGGCAAAAAGGGCAATGGACTCAGCCCCCAAAGAGAAACCGGCCAATGTTTCGAGTACAATGGTCATATCCTCCGTAGAGGTCCAAGTACCGTCCATAAAGAAATGAAACAGTATAATAAAGAAAGTTGTAAGTCCTAAAACCGCCAATCCGGCTACTCCCAATCCCATAACGGTACCACCACCAAAGGCAACTTTTAAGGCCTGTGGCAAACTGGTTCTAGCAGCTTGGGTAGTTCTAACGTTTGTCTTGGTAGCAATCTTCATTCCCATGTTTCCCGCCAAAGCAGAGAAAAATGCTCCAAAAACAAAGGCTACCACAATTAAGATATGCGTTGTAGGAACAATAAATGAAACTACGGCCAATGCAATACTGGCCCCAATGACAAAGAATGTCAGTAATTTGTATTCCGCTTTGAGAAAAGCTAGTGCGCCTTCATAAATGTAATCGGAAATCTCTTTCATCTTTCCATCTCCAGCGTCTTGTTTTAAAACCCAGGCTCTTTTTATCCACATAAAAAGAAGCCCGATGATTGCCATGATAATCGGCACATAAATCATAATTGAATCCATTCGTTTGTCTGTTATATTTTTTGCCGGACTAAAGTAGTAAAATCAAATAGAAATAAAAAAAGCAATATTCCCTTAAGAATATTGCTTATATGATAAAAATTGTTATGAATTTTTTCTAGGTAATCGTAACATCCCTAAAAGGCACATCACTATCTGCAAAACGCTGAATACATTTAACCACTATTTCCTTGGCTTCATTGACATCTCCCCAACCACCAACGTCAACTTTTTTCTTTTCCAGATCCTTATAGACCTTAAAGAAATGCTCTATCTCCTTAATAAGGTGTGGGTTTAATTCTTTTAAATCATTTACTTTGTTCCAAATAGGATCTGAAATAGGAACACAGATCACTTTTTCATCAGGACCCTTCTCATCGGTCATGTGAAAAACCCCAATAGGCTTCACTTCCATTACACATCCTGGAAATGTAGGTTCTGTTACCAAGACCAAAACATCCAATGGATCTCCATCCAAGGCAAGTGTTTCTGGGATAAACCCATAATCCGCTGGATACATCATTGAAGAAAAAATCATTCGATCGTAACGAACTTTCTTCAATTTAAAATCATACTCGTATTTGTTTCTGCTCCCTTTTGGGATTTCAATAAGAACATCAAACGATGTTATTTCTTCTGTACTCATGTTTTATTAAATTGTGGTGCAAATATAATTGAAAAAAACCAGTAGGCCTTAGAAAAAAGGCAACATGGCCTATTTGTTACTAAAAACTAAACCCAAATGAACCGGTAACACTAAAAGTCCTCGCATCGGGATTTTCCAAGTAATTTCCTCTAAAATTAAAATCGATTCTTAATATTCTAAAAATGTTCCCTACCCCTAAGGAGTATTCCCAATACATCTTATCATTTGGAGCCATTAACGGAATATTGGTAGGGCTACTCAACGCAATATTGGCATCGGACAGGTCTCCCCAAACTCCTCTTACACCTACTATTTCCCTTAAATTTAGCTTTCTCATAAATGGTATTCTGGAAAACAACCTACCATTAAAGTTATGTTCCAAATGTACAGCTGCATAGGTATCTGTCACAAATTCATAAAAATCCAAGTTGGGAAACGTATTGTAAATTGAGAACAGGGTCTGGTTTCCCGGGATCACATTTAATAGGCCCAATGGAACTTCCCCAAAAGTTTTCCCCAATTCCACGGTACTCAACAACCTTCCCCAACCCAATTGCCATGGCTGGCTATAGGAAAATTGGAGTTTATCGTAGTTAAAATCACTTCCTAGAAACCCTTCCACACCCTTGGTATAATTTAGCAACAGGGTACTATAGTCGTCATTGATATTTCGCCTTTCCACCCCATATCCTATTGTTCTCTTTCCCGGAGTATAGATCACTAGGGCATTGACATCAAATTGCTTTATCTCCGAAGAAATTCCCGCAGGGGACGAGGGATCGACATAGTCCAGACTAAATTCGTTGGGTAGGGCGGAGCTCAAAGCTCTAAAGGTAGATCCAAGTCCAATTCTAAAATTGGTGATGGGCTCCATTTCCACAAAAAAAGCGGAAAGGTTTATATTGGTAAGTCTATTGTTGGAGCCTACGGTCAATACAGAAGAGGAAGCAATACTCCTTCCCAAAACATCGTTAGTCGCCGTTAGACTTAAGCCCAATTGTTCCACATCACGACGATTACCCCCTGAAAAGATCAACCTGCTTTTCTTATCTACCAACCACTTTGCCGAAAACCCGTGTTTAAATTTTTGATCGCCAAAACCATATGCCACATACCCTTCCAAACGCCAAGGATCGTTTTGCCCAAAATAGGTCCTAGCACCTACACGCAGCCTCACACCTTCGGCCTCGTTGTATCCAAAAGCACCGAAAACACTCCCAATGTCCACATTCCATTTGTCGATTTCCACATAACCGGAATTCAAAATGCTTACTGCATTATAAATGGTTTTAAACTTGGGAACGGTACGCAAGGTATCCAACAATTGATAGATCCCTTTTTCATCTGTATTCAATGGCTCCAATCTGTTTTCGCTCCAAAAACTGTCTTCTTTTTCAAAGACCGATGGGTCAAACTGGTTGGCATCCACCTTATAGAAATCTCTTGGTTTAGGAATATCGAACATATAATTATTGTACACAGTGGTCCTTTTTCCGTATACCCCTCTCGCTTTCTCCTTTTTGCTCAAACTAAAATCACTGAGCATATAGTCCCGTTTTAGTAGAAACACAGAATCGTTCAACACTTCAAATTCCTGCTCTATATAGATATCCTTAACCCAATTGATGTTGGCACTTCGGGTTACTTCCAAATTAATTTTTTTGATGGCAAAGGTGGTATCGTTCACCCAAAAATCGCCTTTGAAGGTCAGTTCGTTCTTACGCCTTGGATAATAAATGATATTGTAGCACCATTTGTTATCAATAAAAGCACTGTCCGACAAAACATAGTTATAGGTGTCTACCCCTGTCTTAGATAGAGGACTTGTAAAACTCTTGTCGAAAAATTTTAAATAGTTGTCATAAATGTTATATTCCGAATACAAATCCTTCACAAAGGCTATCAGAGCTTGGTTGTTGCTGAATCCAGAGTTTTTGTTGCCAAGGATAGCTTCCTTTGTCTCCGTCAATTTGTTATCTCCATAGACTTTGGAAAAGGTCTCATTTAAGAATATGGGCAAATAGGTCTTACCCGTTATCCTAGATGTGTCCAAATCTTCGAACACAAATTCCATTCCTCTAAAGAGCTTGCTTTTGATAAGCGCACTATCTATGGTATTGAGATCAAACTCTACCTTTTCATATTTATCATATTGGTATTGTTTAAACTTGCTAACGCCATTCTCCCGTTTCTTGGCCCAGATTTTTTTAAGGATATCTATGGCAGGGTTATTTTTTTTGGATTGCTTGCCCACATAGACCACAACTTCATCCAACTGTTCACTGGACTCCAATAAAACCGCTTTTATATCATAATTGATTTTTGACGGCAGGGGAAGTTCCAATTTATTATATCCCATAAAGGAAATAAGCAAAGTGTTATAGGTCTCTTCGGACTCCATATAAAACCTACCGTTATCATTGGTGATGGTCCCCTGGGACGAGTTCTTGAACAACACATTGGCAAAGGCTACTGGCTCCCCTGTTTCATCTACTACAACACCACTAACCTTGGTTTGTGCGCCAGACCAGAAATAAGAAAGTAAAAACAGAACTAAAAAAATTCTTTTCATGAAGCATATAAATTGTTATCAGGAACCATGAATGTTGACCCCCGAAAGCATTTGTGTTTTGGCTTTAATGCAATGACATGCACAATACCCTATTTTAACACAAAAGCTTTGCCGACACTTGGTCGGCAAAGCTAAACTACCTTAACATAATAATGTTATTTATTTATATAACACTTTTTTAACTGCCTTGATCACATCTTTATAATTTGGCAACCATTCTTCCAATAAAACTGGAGAATAAGGCGCCGGAGTATCGGCAGTATTAATTTTAACGATGGGCGCATCCAAATAATCAAACGCTTGGAATTGTACCTGATAAGTAATTTCTGTTGCAACGTTTCCAAATGGCCACGCTTCCTCTAAAATAACCAATCTGTTGGTCTTTTTCACAGATTTCAAAATAGTATCATGATCCATAGGACGCACAGTGCGCAAATCTATAATTTCGCAACTGATCCCTTCTTTTTCCAATTCATCGGCAGCTTTGTAAGCTTCCTTGATTATTTTACCAAAAGATACAATGGTAACATCCTTACCTTCTCTTTTTATTTCTGCCACTCCTAAAGGAATGATATATTCTCCATCTGGAGCTTGTCCCTTATCCCCATACATTTGTTCCGATTCCATAAAAATAACTGGATCATCATCCCTGATGGCAGCCTTTAATAGCCCTTTTGCATCATAAGGATTGGATGGCACAACCACTTTTAAACCGGGACAATTGGCAAACCAACTCTCGAATGCTTGCGAGTGCGTTGC
Organism: Psychroserpens sp.; assembly: GCA_047612485.1. GTDB lineage: Bacteria > Bacteroidota > Bacteroidia > Flavobacteriales > Flavobacteriaceae > Sediminicola. The sequence continues at coordinate 29,419 of JBLGAT010000014.1, read as the reverse complement.
TCCCAACTGACCGGCAGAACCTGTAGGCCCCCTAAAAACGATGGGGCAATTGAACTGTCCGCCAGACATTTGTCTGATTTTTGCTGCGTTGCTAATAATTTGGTCAATACCTACCAAAGCAAAGTTAAAGGTCATGAATTCAATAATAGGCCTGTTACCGCCCATGGCAGACCCAACTCCTATACCAGCAAAACCCAATTCAGAAATGGGGGTATCAATCACCCTATCTGGACCAAATTCGTCCAACATTCCCTTAGAAGCCTTATATGCTCCGTTATATTCGGCAACTTCTTCACCCATTAAATAAATGGTCTCATCCCGTCTCATTTCCTCGGACATCGCCTCGGCTATGGCTTCTCTAAATTGTATTGTTCTCATGTATAATAGAGTAAAGTTTTTTTGTTTGTCTCAAAACGCAAGCAAAAATAGGAAATTATATGTCAAATAATACCGAGTAAGAATCAAAATAACAATAAATATGCTATGCACGCATAACATATTTATAATTTATTAGCTATCTTTGGATAATTCATTTTTAAGAAAAAGAAAAACTATATATCAAAATGAAAATACTCGTTTGTATAAGTAATGTTCCGGACACCACTTCCAAAATAAATTTCACTGATAATGACACTAAGTTTGACTCCAATGGGGTACAATTTGTCATTAATCCAAATGACGAATTTGGACTGACAAGAGCTATGTGGTTCAAAGAAAAACAGGGTGCAACGGTTCATGTTGCCACGGTTGGGGGCGCCAATACGGAGCCTACGATAAGAAAGGCATTGGCTATTGGAGCAGATGAGGCCATAAGGGTGAATGCAGAACCTACCGATGGTTATTATGTTGCCCAACAATTGGCCGAAGTTGTGAAAAATGGCGGATACGATCTTGTCATTGCAGGAAGGGAATCTATTGACTATAACGGGGGGATGGTACCTGGAATTATGGCAACTATTTTAGATATGAATTTTATCAACACCTGTGTCAATCTCGAAATTGATGGCGAGAATGTAACAGCCACAAGGGAGATAGATGGCGGAAAAGAAAAACTCTCCACTTCCCTACCCTTAATCATAGGTGGTCAAAAAGGTTTGGTGGAAGAAAGCGACCTTCGAATTCCGAATATGAGGGGCATCATGATGGCACGTCAAAAAAAATTGAACGTGGTGGAGCCAATAGACGCCATGGCCACAACAAAGGATGAAAAATTTGAAAAACCAGCCCCAAAAGGAGCGGTTAAATTGGTCAGCGCGGACAACATTGATGAATTGATCAATTTACTCCATAACGAAGCCAAGGTCATCTAGGCCAGTTCAGTTTCATTTAGGAATTTCATTTTCAACCACGATAGTTTTATCAACAAAAAATTAAAGACATGTCAGTTTTAGTATATACAGAATCAGAAAACGGTAAGTTCAAAAAAAATGCCTTTGAAGTTGCTTCCTATGCCTATGAGGTTGCTCAGTTATTGGGCACCACAGTTACGGCCATCTCTTTTAACTCACCCAATATTGAGGTTTTGGGAGATTATGGGGTTACAAAGGTTTTGAACGTTACCAACGACACCTTAAAAGCATTTAACGCCAAGGCATATGCCCATGCCATTACCGAGGCCGCCGAAAAAGAAGGCGCTAAGGTGGTTGTCGTAAGTTCCAGTACGGATACCAAATATTTGGCTCCCATTGTATCGGCCAAATTAAAGGCCGGATATGTACCCAATGTGGTTACCGCTCCAGAAAGTGCAAGCCCATTTACCGTAAAAAGGACTGCCTTTAGTAATAAAGGTTTTGCCCATACCGAAATCAACACCGATATCAAGATCGTTGGAGTTTCCAATAATGCTTTCGGTATTAAGGAACACAAGACAACGGCCACGGTAGAAGCTTTTAGTCCGGCGATCACCGATGCAGATTTTACAACAAAATCCACAGAGATTGACAAGGTGGTAGGCAAGGCCACCATAGCCGATGCGGACATTGTTGTTTCCGGGGGGCGTGGTCTAAAAGGTCCAGAGAACTGGGGAATGATAGAGGAATTGGCCGAAGTACTTGGCGCTGCCACAGCTTGTTCCAAACCTGTTTCCGATTTAGGCTGGAGACCTCATGGGGAACATGTGGGACAAACAGGAAAACCCGTAGCCAGTAACCTTTATATTGCTATAGGTATCTCAGGGGCCATCCAACACCTTGCAGGGGTAAGCTCCTCTAAGGTAAAAGTGGTAATAAACACCGACCCAGAAGCCCCATTTTTTAAAGCTGCCGACTACGGAATTGTAGGGGATGCTTTTGAAGTGGTGCCTAAACTCATCGAAAAATTAAAAGAATTTAAGGTGCAAAACGCTTAATTTTTGTTAAATTGTACCCCTTAAAGGGCTGTTAAATAATAGGACAAACCTTTTATTTTAACAGCCCTTTTTTTGTTTATTTAATGATATGAGTTTAGTTAGATTAAAAATAAAAGGGATTTCATACAGCCAAACACAAAATGGCGCGTATGCCCTTATATTGAATGAAGTTGATGGTGATCGCAAACTACCTATAGTTATTGGTGCCTTTGAAGCACAATCCATTGCCATAGCACTGGAAAAGGAAATAAAACCACCTAGGCCCCTGACCCATGATCTATTCAAAAATTTTGCGGACAGGTTTGATATTGTTGTAAAACAAGTGATCATTCACAAATTGGTTGATGGTGTATTTTACTCCAGCATTATCTGTGAGCGAGATAAAATTGAAGAAATCATAGACGCTAGAACAAGTGATGCCATTGCCTTGGCACTCCGTTTTAACGCTCCAATTTTTACCTATAAGACCATCTTGGACAAGGCGGGAATTTTCTTAAAATTCTCCTCCAAGGACAAAGAAAAAGAAGAAAGCACCGATAGCATTATGGTGGATGAAATCTTGCAGGAAGGTGAAACCGTAGAAATAGATAGTGGCGCCTCTGATGCGTACAAAGAGTTATCGCTAGAAGAATTACACCAAGAATTGGATAAGGCAGTCACCAACGAGGACTACGAAAAAGCTGCAAAACTAAGGGACGAAATTTCTAAACGTCAGCGTTAAACCAAATACGATTTTATGAAATATCGCTTTTTGATTACCCTGTCAATATGCCTGACCATTTTCTCCTCCTTTGCACAAGAAACAACACTTACCGATACCATACAGCAAGTAATCACTCCAATAGCTGCGGATAATACGGCCCCATTATTGGCAGCCTCTACGGATATTGTTCCAAACCAAGGGTTTACCACTCAAGGACTTTTAAGAGGAATATTGGGTATGGCCGTCCTTATTCTGATAGCTGTACTTTTTAGTTCCAATAGAAGGGCCATAAATTGGAAAACCGTTGCCATAGGCCTTGCATTACAACTTACGATCGCCGTTGGGGTATTGCAGGTGCCCATTATCCAATTGGCATTTGAAAAAATAGGACAGGTATTTGTCAGTATACTGGAATATACCAATGCAGGAAGCAAGTTTTTGTTTGAAGGCCTGGTGGTGGATATGGACACCTTCGGCTTCATTTTTGCCTTTCAGGTGTTACCCACCATTATCTTCTTTTCCGCTCTTACCTCAGTATTGTTTTACCTAGGGATCATCCAAAAAGTGGTGAAGGCAATGGCCTGGCTATTATCGAAAACCTTGGGGATCTCAGGGCCAGAAAGTCTTTCTGTGGCAGGTAACATTTTTTTGGGACAAACAGAGGCCCCATTGCTCATTAAGGCCTATTTGGAAAAAATGAACAAGTCCGAAATGTTATTGGTCATGATTGGCGGCATGGCCACTGTGGCCGGAGCGGTCTTGGCCGCCTATATTGGCTTTTTGGGAGGTAGTGATGAGGTCTTAAGACTTCAGTTTGCCAAGCATTTGTTGGCGGCATCGGTAATGGCCGCACCAGGCGCCATTATAATTTCTAAAATACTATATCCACAGACGGAAAAAGTGGTTACCGATGTATCGGTTTCCACGGAAAAAATAGGGTCCAACATACTGGACGCCATTGCCAACGGAACTACGGAAGGCCTAAAATTGGCGGTGAATGTGGGGGCTATGCTCCTTGTCTTCGTTGCCTTTATAGCCATGTTGAACGGTATTTTCGGATGGATCGGAGATGTCACGTCCATCAATGGCTGGATTGCTGCAAATTCTACCTATGATCAACTATCCTTAGAGGCTATATTGGGGACCATATTTGCTCCTTTGATGTGGTTGATCGGGGTTGCCGATAAAGACATTTCCCTAATGGGACAGTTATTGGGTATAAAATTGGCCGCCAGTGAATTTATAGGCTATATCCAATTGGCAGAACTTAAAGACGTACTCAACGGGAATCACCTGGCATACAACAAATCTGTCATCATGGCCACTTATATGTTGTGCGGTTTCGCCAACTTTGCCTCTATAGGCATCCAAATTGGGGGGATAGGCTCCTTAGCACCGAATCAGAGGAAAACCTTATCTGAATTTGGCTTAAAGGCCGTTTTAGGAGGATCCTTGGCTTCCTTATTGTCTGCAACCATTGCGGGAATGATATTGGGATAACTGCTTTTTTTTACTGAGAACCCATGCTAGTTGATAAGTTTTTATAAGTAGGTTTCTAGAATAATGGCAATTTTTTGTCTCTTTGTTTATTTTCGTAACAGATATCGCCACAGAATTACGTAGTGGCAAAATGAATAGTGACCAATGAAACAATACCACGATTTACTCCGACACGTATTAGCATCAGGAAACCAAAAAGGAGACCGCACGGGAACCGGAACCATTAGTGTTTTTGGACACCAAATGAGATTTGACCTTAGTGAGGGATTCCCAATGGTTACCACCAAAAAACTCCATCTAAAATCCATTGTTCATGAATTGCTCTGGTTTCTAAAAGGAGATACGAACATCACTTATCTACAGGAAAATGGAGTGCGTATCTGGAACTCATGGGCAGATGACCAAGGTAATTTGGGCCCAGTTTACGGCTATCAATGGCGGAATTGGAACGGGGAGGATATAGATCAGATCAAAGAAGTGGTCACCTCATTAAAAACCAATCCCAATAGCCGCAGAATGATGGTCACAGCTTGGAACCCAAGCGTATTGCCCGACACTTCAATTTCTTTTGCCGATAATGTCGCCAATGGAAAAGCTGCATTACCTCCTTGCCATGCCTTTTTTCAGTTCTATGTGGCTGACGGCAAGCTTTCCTGTCAATTATACCAACGCAGTGCCGATATCTTTTTGGGTGTTCCTTTCAACATAGCCTCTTATGCCCTTTTCACTCTGATGATGGCCCAAGTGTGCGATCTACAACCTGGGGAATTCATCCATACCTTTGGAGATGCCCATATCTACAACAATCATTTGGAGCAGGTGGAACTTCAGTTGAGCAGGGAACCAAGACCCTTGCCCAAAATGGTACTGAATCCTGAAGTGAAGGATATTTTTGATTTTAAATTTGAAGATTTCTCTTTGGTAGATTATGACCCACACCCACATATCAAAGGAGCCATAGCGGTATAGGGTCAATCGATGTTTCATTTAGGTCAAAACGAAAATAGATAAATTAAGTATCTTTATAGGTCTTAACCCAGGATGGATGACACTTACCAAAATACTCTTGGATTTCTTTACGGAAACCAGAAAACACACCGAAAAAATATGCGCTCCCCTAGAGATTGAGGACTATGTGGTACAACCCATGGCCGATGTTTCTCCGCCTAAATGGCATTTGGGCCACAGTACCTGGTTCTTTGAGGAATTCATCCTAAAAAAACACAAAAAGGATTATCAGGTTTTTGATCCCGATTTTTCCTTTGTCTTCAATAGTTATTACGAATCTGTCGGCAAGAGGGTTGTTCGTTCAGATCGCGGGAACCTTTCCAGACCCTCTGTTAAAAAAGTCTATGAATACCGCCATTATGTTACCGCAGGCATACAAGCCTTATTTGAAAGCAGTCCTGACCTTCATTTGGATTACCTACTGGAAATTGGGATCCACCATGAAAAACAGCATCAAGAATTATTGCTGACAGATATTAAGTATATTTTAGGCAACAATCCCTTACTTCCCTCCTACGCCAACACCTATAATGAATATCTCTCCGAGAATTCTTCCCGTGAATGGATGGGTATGGAGGAAGGCATTTATGAAATAGGCCATGATTCTGACAGTTTTTGCTTTGACAATGAGTTGGGGCGCCATAAGGTATACCTTCATCCATTTCGTATTGCCAGCACATTGGTCACCAATGGAGAATTTCTTAAATTTATTACCGCTGGAGGATATGGGCATTTCGAATATTGGCATGCCGAAGGGTGGGATTGGGTCAGTAACAACCAAATAAAAGCCCCACTTTATTGGCATCCCATAGATGGTTCATGGCAGTACTATTCCCTTCAAGGCCTAAAACAAATAAACCTCAATGCCCCCGTAACACACCTCTCTTATTACGAAGCTTTTGCTTTTGCCCAATGGAAAGGTATGCGTCTACCCACCGAATTTGAGTGGGAAGTGGCCCAAGGACACTTCCAATGGGGCAAGCGCTGGGAATGGACCGAAAGCGCTTATTTACCCTATCCCAATTACACCAAAGCTGAAGGCGCCTTGGGCGAATACAACGGTAAGTTTATGGTAAATCAAAAAGTACTTCGGGGAGGTTCCGTTGCCACTCCCACCAAACACACAAGACCAACATACCGTAATTTTTTTCCTCCCACGGCTAGATGGCAATACACTGGATTAAGGTTGGTAAAATAATTACGACAATATACATATGCAAGAGAACACCCGTACAATAATAATATCCCAATTTAAGGAAGAAGTACATTCTGGCTTAACGGCCCACCCTAAATATTTATCCTCAAAATACTTTTATGATGCCAAAGGCGACAAAATATTCCAGGATATCATGGCCATGCCAGAATATTACCTGACCGATTGCGAATACGATATCTTTAAAATGCATAAAGAGGAAATTACCGCCCTTTTTGCCGAAGGCAAAAACAGTTTTAATCTGATCGAATTGGGCGCAGGGGATGGCAAGAAAACCAAAATTCTCCTTAAACATATGGCAGAAAGCAAATTTGATTTTAAATATCTCCCCATCGACATTAGCAATAATGCCTTGGACCAACTGGAAAGAGCACTTCAAAATGAAATCCCGTCATTAAAAACGGAACCACTACAAGGCACGTACTTAGACACCTTGGAAACGATCAATTCCATTAGGGACAAAAAGAAAGTTATCCTATTTTTAGGATCCAACATCGGGAATCTGTTACACCCCCAAGCGGTGACTTTTTTACAAAATGTTCAAAAAGCCATGAAAGAGGACGACCTGTTTTTTGTGGGGTTCGACCAGAAGAAAAATCCTCAGACCATCTTGGACGCCTACAATGATGAGGCGGGAATAACAGAAGCCTTCAACAAGAATATTTTGTTACGCATCAATAAGGAATTAAAGGCTAACTTCGTAACGGACAACTTCCTCCATTGGGAGGTTTATGATCCCGAAACAGGAACCGCCAAAAGCTATTTAGTATCCAAAAAAGCGCAGACTGTTACCATTGGGGATTTGGAACTTACCATTTCATTTAAACCATGGGAAACTATACATACCGAAATATCCCAGAAATATGATGATGAAATTGTTGCATGGCTTGCCAATGAATCTGGACTGGAAATTGTAGCCCACTTTTCCGACGAAAAAAGTTATTATAAAAATTATGCGTTTAAAAAAATATAGGAAATGAAGGCCATTTGGAATAATAGCGTTATTGCCGAAAGCGATGAAACTGTAGTAGTGGAAAACAATCATTATTTTCCAGCTGAGAGTATAAAAAAGGAATATTTTAAACCCAGTGAAACACACACCACATGTCCTTGGAAGGGCAAAGCCTCTTATTACTCCTTAGAGATAGACGGAAAGGAAAATAAAGATGCCGCTTGGTATTACCCAGAAGTAAGCCCATTAGCAAAAGCCATTAAAGGCCATGTTGCATTTTGGAAAGGAGTCACCATTGAAAAATAATCCAATGGTGACCTTTCATTTTAATTTCTTAAAGTGCTAGAATAGGGTTTTCTGTTCCAGCGAACTCATTCCATTTAAAACCATCGGCTTCTGCTTCAGTAGCGTAGTTACCGTCAATTAAATACTTGAATTCGTAGGTAGCTTCTACTGGAAGATCGAAAGTACCTTTAAAAGTTCCGTTCTTTAATTTTTTCAATGTGTGTTTTTTTGGATCCCAATCATTGAAATCACCCACAACTGAAACTTTTTTAGCTCCCTCTGCAGGAACTGTAAAAGTTACTTTACAAACTGGTTTAGTCTTAAGATATTGTTTTGCAATTGCCATAATGCCATTATTAAATTATAGCGCAAAAAAACGGATTAAAAAGCTCACTGACAATGATTTACATCATAATTATCAATTTGATAAAATTTGAGAGTTATTTGATTAACATCAACAAAAAAGCATCGAATAAATGTTGATGTAGCTAATTCCTATTTCAACGTTTTTAGCAGCTTCACAATCTTTTGTATGTCTTTTTCTGTATTATAGATGTGAAAACTAAGACGGAGACCCTCTCCTCTTTGCGAGCATAGAACATCTTTCTCTGTCAATTGCTGAAAAAGTTTATCTCCACCTTTAATATTAAAGGTGGTACTATGGTTTGTCCTTCTCACTACAGACTCTTCCAAAAGCCCCAAAGCTGTAAACTCACGTTTTGCCAATACCGATAATGCTTTGAGATGGGCCGTAATCTGATCCATCCCAATTTTAGATAGGAAATCCAAAGAAAACTTCAAGCTTCCAAAATTAAGGGTATCTAAATGACCTGGTTCAAAATGCTTGTTAAAGGCAATATTATCTTTTCCCGATAGGTCAGTATTGGCGGAATTGAATCCCACGACTTTTGGAGAAAATGTCTTTTTCACGCTATCCTTGAACAACATAAACCCATTGCCATATCCTGCCAAAAGCCATTTATAGCCACTGGCGCCAAGAACATCTATACCGGATTCCCCAAAATTAAAACTTTCTGTTCCACAAAACTGTGTCCCATCGGCAATGATGATAAGTTCTGGAAAGTCATTCTTTAGGGTCTTTAGAAACTCCAGATCAATTTTTATCCCATTGAGCCATTGCACCAAACTTAACGCGAGAACGGTAATTCCCTTGGTTTTTACAGCCTCCAAAATATTCCGTTCCAGATGATCGTCCAATGCTATTTTTAAAATGTCATACCCCCTATTTTCAAATGGCCAATTAAGGGACGGATAATCCCCCTCCAACAACAACACCTTGTGTTCCTTTGGCAATCCTTCCAGCAACAAGTTTATACCTATAGAAAAATTAGGGACCAAGGCCACATTGGATGCGTCACAACCAAAGAACTGTCCAACCGTTTTACGGGTATTCCCAATCGACTTATGTGCATTTGCCTTCATCATGCTTCCTTCTATCAAAAAATCCAGATCGTGTTCCTGTCGCCAGTCCAACAGATCGTCGTACAGCAATCCAGAGGCTGCTGTATTGGCGTAAATATATTGGTTTATAATAGGGAACTGCTTTGTAATCTTTTGCATAGGGAAAGGAAATGATAATTAGTAATTGGCTTATATTTGTAAGTAAAGATACATATTACATGTTTTCAAGAAATAAAAAGACTTCAAAAATAGAGGTAGAACAGCACGAGCTTTTGGAGCATGCCCAAGATAGGATCAGAGAAAAAAAAAGGCTTTTTAACCATTTTATCATCTTGCTGGTGGGAAGTGTATTTCTGGTCTTGATCAACAAAATCCTAAAGTATGGCGAAGCCTATGACTGGTTTATTTGGGCCATTACTTTTTGGGCCTTCCTTTTTGTGCTCCATGCTATAAATGTACTCTTGTCCAAAAAATTTATGGGTCGGGATTGGGAGCGAAGGCAACGGGAAAAATTAGTTGAAAAACAGAAACAACGTATTGCTGAATTCCAAAAAGAAATAGAGACCGAATTCCCAATATCCAACATCAACCAAAAAGAAGATTCGTGGGAAAAATTATCTTAATTGCCGCTGTTGCGGAAAACAATGCCCTAGGCAAGGACAACGATCTTTTGTGGCACCTCCCGGACGATTTTAAACGATTTAAAGCGTTGACAACTGGGCACAAGATTATCATGGGGAGAAAGACCTTTGAGAGCTTCCAGAAACCATTGCCCAATAGGCACCATATCATTATCACCAGGGATAAAAGTTACCACATAGAACATCCTAATTGTTCCATTGTCCACTCCTTAGCAGAAGCCTTGGCCATGGTGGCAGATGAGGACTTATCCTTTATTATCGGGGGAGGGGAAATCTATACCTTGGCAATGCCCTATTGCGACATCCTTGAGATTACTAGGGTTCATGGGAACTATGAAGCAGATGCCTTTTTCCCTACCATTGATTCCTCAACATGGAGATTGGACAGTGAAGAATATCACGGAGAAGATGATAGGCATAAGGTTGACTTCACCTATAGGACCTATATAAAGGAAGAGAATTAAAAATCCAGATAGGCCGTTTTATGGTTGGCATTCACATCTGTCAAAAAACTTGCCAGGATCTCCGGATCTGCATTGGTATAAAACAAATGGGTTCCTTTTTTATCCAGATTGGCCAAGAGGTTATCCGCTTTCAAAATGGCCAATGTCTGCCTTGCAATGGCCGCACCCGAATCCAAAATCTCCACATGAGCTGGAATCATTTCTCTTAGGACAGGGATCAAATACGGGTAATGGGTGCAACCAAGCACCAAATAATCCATCCCCGCTGCCAACATGGGTTCCAAATAGGTCTGCAACAATTCCCTTGTTTCGGAAGAATTTACCTTTCCCGCCTCTATTAAAGGCACGAGACCGGTCCCCACTTGCACTATCCTATTGATATCACCTGCATGGTTTTGGGAGGTAGTAAAGAAAAGTTCACTGGACAAGGTACCTTTGGTCGCCAATACCCCTACTGTTTTTGTTTTAGACCGTAATGCAGCTGGTTTTATCGCGGGTTCGGTACCAATAAAAGGCACTTTGTAATGTTTCCTTACATAGGAGATGGCATTGGTGGTTGCCGTGTTACATGCCACCACGATAAGCTTGCAGTCCTTTGCCATCAGCCACTCTATATTCTTGATGCTCAACTGAAGGATTTCCTCTTTTGACCGCTCCCCATAAGGGGCATTCTTGCTATCCGCCAAATAAATGGTATCCTCATTGGGAAGTAATTTCTCAATTTCCCTCCAAACTGAAGTCCCTCCTACACCCGAATCAAAAATGCCGATTGGCCTGTTATCCATATTGCTCATTCTGCAAATAAATGTATGAAGTTACGTTTTAATTCCCATAGGGATTTTTATAAAATATCATCCCGGAATTTGAATTTCATAGTTGTCATAAAACAAGAAACCACACAATTGCTTGTGTGGTTTCTTATAAACTAAAATTCTAATTTCTTAGAAGCCCAATTGCTTCTTTACATCAGGCAAGAGGTCTTTTCCTTTGGCAACGATCAAACCACCACCAGCAGTCGCATCGATCACATAGTCATATCCTAGAGTAGCGGCAACCTTTTCAATGGCTACTTTAGCTTTCTCAGTGATAGGTCCCATTAGCTCACCTTGCTTCTTTTGTAATTCTTGATAAGCTGCTTGCTCGGCCTCCTTAATATTCTTATCGAAACCTTGTAATTCCAAAGCTCTTTTTTCGTTCTCTTCTGGAGTCTTGGAAGCAGATTCGTTGGAATATTGGGTATACTTATTTTTTAATTCGGTCATAGAGCTTTCGATATCGGCTCTATAGGTTTCCTGTAATTTTTTTAATTCTGCTTGTGCCTTTATCATTTCAGGCATTTGAGACAAGAGTTGTTCCACATTGACATGGGCTACCTTGCTCTGAGCATTAACAAAACTTGTAGCTCCTACAAACAATACAATCGCTACAGCTATTTTCTTTAAGTGTTTCATGATTTTAATTAATATTTACGTGTTAAATTAATGGTTTTAAATTTCCCCGAAGTTCCAATTCTTAGTTGATCGTATCCTTTTTCACCTCGGTATCTTTTCTTTCTTCCGCTTTTGCCTTTCGTTGGGCCTCTCGGTCTTCCAGCAATTTCTTGCGTCTTGCCTCGTATGCCTTTTTACGTTCTTCTCTTAATTTCAGCTGTTCCGCTCTTTTTTCCTCAGCACTTTTTTCTCTAGCTTCTTGGGCTGCCCCTGCTTTTTCAATTCGTTCTTGAAGCTCTTCCGTTAGCACTTCTTCCCCATCTTCTTCAAAGGCATCCAAACGGCTATTGATATCATTGCCCTTTAAAGGCTTGCTTATTTTTCTTGTCCTAGCGATACCCCTTAGTACCAAGTCACTGATATCGTGCCTTTTTTCGGAATACAACATTACAACATCTGCTGAACTATCAAAAATAAAATCATATCTTTTATTGGCTCCTATCTTCTGTACCTCATTAAAAACCTGATCCTGGATGGGCTGTACCAATCTTCGCTTTTGAAGGACCAAATCTCCTTGCGGTCCAAAACGATCTTGTTGGTATTGGAACATTTCATTTTCCAGCACCTGTATCTCTTCCTCACGCTCAGCTATCAGCTCATTGGTCAACAGTACCTTTTCTGCCATCAGGTCCTTCTTCATCTGTTCCACAACGCTTTGCTTTTGTTCTATTTCCACCTTCCACTTCTGGACTTTGGTCTCCAACTGTACATTTGCTTCGCGGTACTCCTCTACATTTTCCAAGATGTATTCCATATCCACATATCCGATCCTCACCCCCCGTTGTGCAAAAATGGCTGATGAAAAGAATAAAGCTGTTATGATTAAAAGAACTTTCGTTTTCATACTGTTTACTTTTTAGTATATAGAAAATATCGTGCCAAAATAAGTAAATATTTTAAAATGAATATATTTCTTGTTTTAACACGCATGGGAAAGTCCTTTGGATTCTTAGAATTGCTGCCCTATAATAAAGTGTGTCTGCCATCCGCTGGGACCAACAGAACCTGGGATATTATCCGCATCAAACCCATAACCAAAATCTATTCCCAAAAGACCAAAGGCTGGCATAAATATACGTAATCCTACCCCGGCAGATCTCTTAATTTGAAATGGATCAAATTCACTAAAACCATTGAAAGAGTTACCACCTTCCAAAAAGGCCAGTCCGTAAATAGAGGCCGAAGGCTTTAAAGTCAATGGATACCTCAACTCTAAAGAGAACTTATTGTACACAACACCACCGTCTTGTTCTTGTTGCCCAGATGCCGGATTTAAACTATAAGGTGTCAGGGATTGGTTCTCATATCCCCTCAACTGTACTACCTCCCTACCGTCCAAGGTAAAGTTACCCAAACCATCCCCACCGACGTAGAAACGCTCAAAAGGAACATTTCCCAAATCGCTATTGTAACTTCCTAGGAATCCAAATTCTGCATTGGAACGCAAGACCAATTTACCTACCAGATTGGTATACCAATCTCCTTTAAAGTTTACCTTATAAAATTCCAACCATTTAAAGCGCTCCCTATCCACCGATTCCAAGGCTTCTAGATCTTGATTTTCAATCGCATTCTGTTCATCCTGATTCAATTGCTTATAATCCTTACCATTAAATAAGGAATAAGGAGGGGTGAACTTGGCCGAAATTTCAAAATTGGAACCTCCCATTGGAAAGATAGGATTGGGCCCTGAAGATTTACGGGACAGTCCAAAAGTATAGGCCAAGGAATTGGATTTTCCATTTCCAAAATTGAACAAACCTATGTTGTAATTCCTAAAATCATACAATTGATATCCTATGGAGTGGGATACGGTAAAGAAATCGTCTGGCCATTGCAAACGTTTGGCCAATCCTAAAGAAACCCCTGTAATGGAGAACTGCCTATTCTTATCGATATCTCTGGTTCTGAAATCAAATTGGAACTGCTGTGTTCTGGAAAGGGACATATTAAAACGCACAGGCTTTTTACCTCCCAACCAAGGCTCTGAAAAGTTAAGACTATACACCCTAAAAGTTCTACTGGCCTGTAAACGCAAGGCCATGGTCTGTCCATCTCCCATAGGTACCGGCTTATAGGCCTCCCCATTAAAAATATTCTTTAAGGAGAAGTTACTAAAGGAAAGTCCCAGCGTACCTATAAAACCACCGCCACCATAACCACCTTGCAATTCTATCTGGCTAGAACCAGATTCTACCAAACTATAGTTGATATCCACCGTACCGTCATTCGGGTTTGGATTGATAATATCCGGCTGGATGTTTTCTGCATCAAAGAAGCCAAGCTGCCCTAATTCGCGGATACTACGGATAATGTTGTCCTTGCTGTATTTCTGTCCTGGACGTGTTCTGAGTTCCCTAAAGATTACGTGATCATTGGTCTTGTCATTTCCTTCTACCGTTATATGGTTCAAAAAGGTTTCCTTTCCTTCAATGATTCGGATCTCAAAATTAATGGTGTCGTTCTGTGCCGAAATTTCCACTGGGTTGACACTGGAGAACAGGTACCCGTTGTTTTGGTAGAGGTTAGTAATGTCTTGCCCGTCTGGCTTGGTATCGTCCGCAAGACGTTTTTTAAGCAATACCCCGTTATATGTATCGCCTTTTTTAATTCCAATTACTTGGTTCAATACACGGTCCGAGTACACTGTATTCCCTACGAAATCTATTTCCCCGAAGTAGTACTTATTACCTTCTTCTACTTTGATCTTTATATTTATATTATTTTCATCTACCTTAATAAGGGTATCGGAAATCACCCTGGCATCCCTAAATCCGTTTTCGGCATACTTCTCAATCAGGGAATTTAAATCCTCTTTATAATCATCCTTAATAAATTTGGATTTTTTCCAAAAGCGATAAAATTTCTTTTGCTTGGTATTCTTTAGGGATTTTACCAATTTTTTATCGGAAAGCTGCTCATTTCCTTCAATCTCAATATCCTTGATCTTTACCTTATCCCCTTTTTTGATATTGATCACCATTTTCTGGGTATTGTCCCCTATGGTGTCCGTGGCAGTCGCAATGGTCACTTTAGTATTCAGGTACCCTTGCTTTTTGTACTTGTTCTGAAGGTAGTTTTTGGTGTTGGCGATCAAACTTTCGGTGATCTTCTTCCCCTTTTTAAGATCTGTATCCTTGATGATATCATCTATCTTTCCTTTCTTGACACCAAATACGGTAACCTCTGTTAAAGTTGGGCGTTCCAAAATATTCAGTTCCAAGAATATCTTACCATCCTCAATATTGGTAATATAAAAAGATATATCACTAAAAAGCTCCAAGCCCCACAGCTTATTGATTATGGCGCTAATTTCCTCTCCTGGGATCGTAATTGGTTGCCCTTCCCTAAGCCCTGTATAGGTTTTTACCGTCTGCTCGTTGTAACTCTGTAGCCCCGTTACTTCCAGACCTCCCAAAATATACTTTTTACCATCCTCATAGGACGTGTCCTGTGCGGTGGTTATAGTGGTAAAAAAAAGTAGTAGGATTGTTGTTAAAAGCTCAAAGGATATGAACCTTTTCATATCCCTAGTTAAGTTGTTCGCTAGTTTTTCCAAATCTTCGTTCTCTGTTTTGGTAATTTATAATGGCCTCTACCAAATGATGCTCTTTGAAATCGGGCCAAAATACATCAATAAAATATAATTCGGCATATGCAATCTGCCAAAGTAAAAAGTTGCTTATTCTATGCTCTCCACTGGTCCTTATTAGCAGGTCCACATCGGGTAAATTGTGCGTGTAAAGATGGTTATTAATAATCGTTTCATCAATATTTTCAGGAGAAATTATATTATTTTTAACTTTGATACTTATTTGCTCCACGGCATTCCTGATCTCTTCCCTAGCACCATAGCTCAGTGCCAAGGTTAGTGTCATTCCAGAATTTTCCGCCGTTTTTTCCATCACCTCTTTCAACTCCTTATTGGCCTTCTTGGGTAAGGAATCAATATTACCGATAGCATTTAAACGGATGTTGTTTTTATGAAGGGTTTTCAATTCTTTCTTTAAAGAGGAGACCAAGATTTTCATTAAAGTATCCACTTCTAACTTTGGCCTGTTCCAGTTTTCGGTAGAAAAGGTATATAGAGTAAGATATCCGATCCCAATATTTGCACAATTTTCCACAGTTTCCCTTACGGTCTTAACGCCATTTTCATGACCAAAAACACGTAGTTTTCCTTGTTTTTTGGCCCACCTTCCATTACCGTCCATGATAATGGCCAAATGCACCGGCAAATTCTGATTCTTGATATCTTCTATAGTGTTTATCATCCCTTATTACTCAAAGCAATCACGACACGGTTTCCTACCAAAGGTATAGGTTAGGGTCACCCCTGAAAAAACGTACCAATCATCACTAAAAATATTCCCAAATCTAAACTGTTCATAATTGGAGCCCACAGGATTATTCCCATCCAAATTATCCGTAAAGGTATATCTTCCTCCTATTTCCGCTCCCAAAATTAAATACTGGTTAATCCTAGCCTTGGCGCCAATGGTCATTGGAATTGCAAATGACCCATCTCTCTGCCCTCCACCAATTTCCTGCAATTGTCCTGCATCAAAATAGGCATAATCATACCTAAAATAAGTAAGCCCCGTGTATAGATACGGCGTAAACGCAGGTCCCAATTGGTGCAAATTGTATTCCACAAAATTAAATTCCAGTCCAGCGGACACCTCTAAAATGGAATTGTCCATCACATATCCTCTTTTTTGTCTTGACGGCATATCCGATTTAAAATCATCGGCCGTAAACTTTCCATATATGGCGCTTGCCCGCCATGCGTACCTCTTACTCTTATTCCATTTGAACAACCCTCCGAATGCCGGCCCCGAAGGCAAGATGTAATTGGTTCTCCCTACATCCCCTATGTTGTTTGCTCCTCCCGCAAAAATCCCTACTTCGTAGGTCTGTGCGCTCAGCTGGTCAAATAACATTACTAGAATTACAACAAAAAATGTCCTCATAAATCCCAAAAGTTTGCAAATATAACCATTTCAGCCTTTTAGCCTACTTAAATGGGCATACATGTTTTCTCATTTTGATAAACAATATTTAGCTTCGTTTATTGTCCGAGATAGGGGTCAATTTCGGCGATCTTCCCCCCATAACAATTTGTTGCGAAGTGTTTTAAAAAAACTCTCAGAAGTATATTCGATCATCTTGATGGTGAATCCTGCTTTTTTAACCAAAATTTCCTTGCCATTTTTCAAGGTGGCTATACGGGAATCCAAAGACAGCAGATGGTATTCTTCACGTCCGGAAACACGCAACCGTATTTCGGTATTGTCCGAGACCACTAGGGGTCTAGCGTTTAGGTTATGGGGTGCAATTGGCGTCAAAACCAGCGATTTTGCTGTTGGGGCAATTACCGGACCTCCACAGCTCAAGGAATATCCTGTAGAACCCGTAGGTGTGGATACGATAAGTCCGTCTGCCCAATAGGAGGTCAAATACTCATTGTTCAAATAGGTCTCCACCGTTATCATGGAGGTGGTATCCTTTCGGCTGACGGTTATTTCATTAAGCGCAAAATTGAGGTCTCCAAATTCCGGGATATCCTCATCTGCATGCACTTCCAACAAACTTCTTTCCACAATGGTATAGGCTCCGGAAACAAATTCCTGAACCACTTTACGGACATCCTCTTTTTTAAAGGTGGATAAAAACCCCAGTCTACCCGTATTGACACCTACTATAGGGATGTCCAATTCCCTGACGTAGGTAATGGCACGTAGAATGGTACCATCCCCCCCAAAACTGACAAACATATCAAAGGAATTATCCAAACCGTTTATTGTGGTAAAGGTTTTATGGGCAGCTAGCTTACCCGATGGAAATAAAAGTTTGTAGAATTCTTCTTCAAAATAGGCCTCAGAATGGGACTTTTGCAGTTCGTCCAAAAAAGCAACGACATAATCCAGGGCATTATTTTGGTACGTTTGACCATATATGGCAACCTTCATAAAAACTAAACGTTTAGATATTTATCCAAATAATCGGAACGTTGCTTTAGATTCTCCAAAAACTGATCGTCTGTATTGCCAAAAAGTATGGTGTAATTGTATCGCCTAAAAGTCTGTATGATATCGTTGATCTCCGTAGCTCCAATCTTAATGGTCACCTGAACCATATCATTTTTCATTTCGGTAATGAACCCACCCAACAATTTGGAATTGTTACTTTCCACTATTTGTGCGATCTCGCTGAATGAATAATCCTTTATCCCTTTGGAGATCACAAGAATACCCCCAGGTTCCGTAAAAAAAGGAGTATTAATAAATACAGAAACAACATCTGTTAGGTTATAATAGCCCATTATATTCATATCCTTGTCCATCACTGGTACCAAGTTGGCCTCATTACGGGCAAAAGCTACCAGAACATCCAACCAAGAGGTTTCCACCGTTACAAAAAACGACTCCAAATTGTACCTGTAATCTTCTATCTTTTTCTTCCCATCAAAAGTCTCCAGATCAATTTCACTGAGAAGACCCATGAATTTACCATCATCGGTCACTGCTACATGGGAATAGGTAGTGTTCTTAAAGAATTTGATGACTTCCTTTAATGAATCCCCAATTTTGAATACGGGGATATTTCTAATAATGCGGGATTGGATCTCCATAATTCTTGAATATAATGCAAATTACTAATTTTTAATGGCAAAAAGCATGCCTTATTTGTATTTTTGCGAGGATTAATTCAATAGTAGAACATGACAAAACTCAGTGTTAACGTAAATAAAATAGCCACTTTGAGAAATGCGAGGGGCGGAAATGTCCCCGATCTGATCAAAGTAGCCATGGATATAGAGGCGTTTGGAGCACAAGGGATCACCATACACCCGCGCCCGGACGAAAGACATATCAGGTACCAAGATGCCCGAGATCTGAAGAAAGTGGTCACCACTGAATTCAATATAGAGGGCAATCCCGTGCAAAAGTTCATGGATCTGGTCTTAGAAGTAAGGCCCACCCAAGTCACCTTGGTGCCGGACAGTGTTGATGCCATTACCTCCAATGCAGGCTGGGACACCATCAAACACAAAGATTTTCTCAAAGAGGTAATTTCCACTTTCAAACAGAACGGAATACGTACCTCCATTTTTGTGGATGCCAACATCAAAATGATGGAAGGAGCCGCAGCAACAGGCACGGATAGGATAGAATTATACACAGAAAGTTATGCGAAAGCATATACGGAAGGGGATACCGAACGCTGTAAGGCCGGAATCCTTCCTTTTATAGAGGCTGCCAAAATAGCCAATAGTCTAAATTTAGGGATCAATGCAGGGCATGACCTCAGCTTGGACAATATAAAATATTTTAAGGAAAACATACCCCACCTGTTGGAAGTCTCCATTGGGCACGCCCTTATCTGCGAGTCGCTTTATCTAGGTTTGGAGAATGTAGTGAACATGTATTTAAACAAATTAAAGTAATGCCTTTATTACATTCGAACATTTTAGGAAATGGAGTTCCATTACTGATCCTACATGGCTTTCTGGGCATGTCCGACAATTGGAAAACCTTGGGCTCCCAATATGCAGAGGAAGGGTTTGAAGTTCATTTGTTGGACCAGCGCAACCACGGAAAAAGCTTTCATTCTGAAGATTTCAATTACGATTTGTTGGCCAAGGACGTCTATGATTACATACAGCATTACCAATTAAAGGATGTTATTGTCATCGGACATTCAATGGGTGGAAAAACGGCCATGCAATTGGCCTGTACCTATCCCAGTGTGGTATCCAAGTTACTGGTAGCGGATATCGCACCAAAATATTACCCTCCACATCACGATGAGATTTTGAATGGCCTAAACGCCATCGACCTCAACAGTATTACCTCCCGAACTGATGCGGACAAACAATTGGCCAAGCACATTGCGAATTTTGGGGTACGCCAATTCCTACTTAAAAACCTCTATTGGGAAAGCAAGGAAAAACTTGGTTTCCGTTTCAACCTTCCCGTGTTGAGCACTAAAATGGAGGAGGTGGGAGAAAATATTGGGTCTACCGCCAATTTCCAAGGTCCTACCCTTTTCTTAAGGGGCGATACCTCAGAATATGTGACCAAGCAGGACCTTCCAGAAATAAAAAGGCATTTTCCCTTAGCTGAATTGGACACCATAGCAAGGGCCGGACATTGGCTTCATGCCGAAAATCCAGAAGCCTTTTTTGAAAAAACCATGGCCTTTATGAAAAGTTAGGGGCCAATTTGCATCATGGTGCCCTAGCTTAGCCAACCGGACCACTTCACATTATAGTGTAGAAAATTTAATCAAAACCCCACGTCTGCATTCATTGGTATTCCATTTTAATGCTTACATTTATTGTAGATAACAAGACCCAACCTTAAAATTAAAGAAGATGAAACTCATACTGAGATTACTTTTGACCGCCCTTGCAGTTGTCATATTGGCCAAAATTTTACCCGGGATCGGTGTGGATACCTATACAACGGCCATTATTGTGGCCATTGTCTTGAGCTTATTGAACTTTATTGTAAAACCAATTTTGGTCATATTGACCCTCCCAATTACCATCCTGACCCTAGGTCTTTTCCTATTGATTATCAATGCCATTATTATCCTCTTGGCCGATAATCTGATTTCCGGATTTGAAGTTGCCAACATATGGTGGGCCCTCCTTTTTAGCCTTTTACTGTCCTTTCTGCAATCCATATTATTTTCTATCCTAAAAGAAGATAAAAATAATTGAGTTACCGTTTGGCATTCAGTAATTTAAAAACTTGGCGAACTTATTAAAATGTAGTACTTTTGCATCCCATTTTATTTATGTAAAATTCGATACAGAGATGAACATCACAAAAGAGCAGATTGACGAGTTAAATGCTGTGGTAAAAGTTGCCATTACAAAGGACGATTACAAGGACAAAGTAGATAACATTTTAAAAGACTACAGAAAGCAAGCAAATATTCCAGGCTTTAGAAAAGGCCAGGTTCCAATGGGCTTGATAAAAAAACAATACGGGAAAGCCGTTTTGGTGGATGAAGTCAACAAACTTCTTCAGGACAACCTAAACAAATACCTTACCGAGGAAAAGTTGGATGTTCTTGGAAACCCACTTCCAAAACAACAGGACAACTTTAACTGGGATGCCGAGGAATTGGATTTTGAATTCGAATTAGGATTGGCACCGAGTTTTGAGATCAACCTAAAATCAAAAAAATCCATTACCCATTACAAGATCGTTGCCGACAAGAAAATGATTGACGAGCAAGTGGAACGTATTCAAAAACAATACGGGAATTTGGTAAACAAGACAGAGGCCGGCAAAAAAGATGAGATCACTGGAGTTTTCAAAAATGAAGAGGAAGGAATAGACAAGAAATCTACTCTTGAACTAGTTCAAATCTCGAATAAAAAAGCCATCGAAAGCCTTTTGGGGAAAAAAGCAGGAGATGTGGTTACCCTAAAGACTAAAGGTCTTTTTAAGGAAGATCACCTTCTTGCCAATATCTTGGGTGTACAGGCAGATAAAGCTGAAAATTTAAATGTAGAGGTTTCTTTCACCATTGAGGAAATCAATGAAAGAGAGCCAGCTAAATTGGACCAAGAATTGTTCGATAAACTTTTTGGAAAAGATACAGTTACATCCAAGAAAGAGCTTGATGCCAGGATAAAAGAAGATTCTGAAAAGCAGTTTGAACAACAGGCAGATCAGAAATTATTGAATGATGTTACAGAATATTTCATTGAAAACATCAAATTTGACCTTCCATCAGAATTCTTAAGAAAGTGGATCCAAACAACTGGTGAAAAACCGTTGACGGAGGAAGAGGCAAAAGCGGAATATGAAAAATCCGAAAAAGGATTGCGTTACCAATTGATCGAAGGGAAGATCATTAAAGAAAATGATATTCAGGTGCAATTTGATGAGTTGAAAGACTTCGCCAAAGGATTTATCAAAACACAAATGGCGCAATTTGGACAATTGGACCCTAAAGAGGAAGAATTGGACAATATTGCCGCTAGGGTTTTGTCCAACCAAGACGAGGTTCGTAGATTGTCAGAACAATTGATGAGTCAGAAATTATTGAAACTTTACAAAGAGAAAGCAAATTTGAAAACAAAAGAAGTGACCTACGAGAACTTTGTGAAAGAAGTTTATGGGTAGTTTTCAAAAATAATTTAAGTATCTTTACGGTGCCGGAAATTATTTTTCGGCACCTTTTTTTGTTTCAAAAAATATCGAAGAAAACACATGGATTACGGAAAAGAGTTCAAGAACTACGCTATAAAAGACCAAGGGATCAACAGCATGTACTATGACAAAATCATTAGTACCATGAACCCGTCGGCAATGACCCCCAACATAATTGAGGAAAGACAGTTAAATGCAATTGCAATGGATGTTTTTTCCAGACTGATGATGGATAGGATCATTTTTTTGGGAACCGGTATCAATGACCAGGTAGCCAATATTGTACAAGCACAATTGTTGTTTTTGGAAAGTGCAGATGCTTCAAAGGACATTCAGATCTACATCAATTCGCCAGGTGGGAGCGTTCATGCAGGTCTAGGAATATACGACACCATGCAATTCATAAAACCAGATGTGGCCACGATCTGTACAGGTATAGCCGCTTCTATGGGAGCTGTATTGTTATGTGCCGGTGAAAAAGGAAAACGCAGTGGCTTGACCCATTCGCGTGTTATGATACACCAACCTTTGGGTGGAATACAAGGACAGGCTAGTGATATTGAAATTACTGCAAGGGAAATCCTTAAACTTAAGGATGAATTGTACCAGATCATTTCCAACCACTCCGGACAGACCTTTGACAAGGTGAGCGATGACAG
The DNA here is from genome assembly GCA_047612485.1 of Psychroserpens sp. Taxonomy (GTDB): domain Bacteria; phylum Bacteroidota; class Bacteroidia; order Flavobacteriales; family Flavobacteriaceae; genus Sediminicola. Next base: position 6,557 of record JBLGAT010000014.1, on the reverse strand, counting down.
TGATAGGGATTATTGGATGAAAGCCGATGAAGCCTTGAAGTATGGAATGATCGATGAAATATTAGTAAGGGACAAAAAATAATCCCGACAAATCAATGAAGATACAGAAATTATCTTCTGTATAATTAAACCAAAAACACGATACAAACGTTATTGTGTTTTAAGTTACCCCAATTAGTATGGCAAAAGAAAATTTAGAATGCTCTTTTTGCGGAAGGAAGAAACCGGAAACCAATCTATTGATTGCCGGTTTGGATGCACACATATGTGACCGATGTATTGAGCAAGCGCACGGGATAGTTGCCGAAGAATCAAAACAATCCAACAAGAAAGATCTATCTTCCGAATTGACCCTTAGAAAACCCATGAATATTAAGGAGTTTTTGGACACCTTTATCATTGGACAAGATCGCACCAAAAAAGTAATGTCAGTTGCAGTGTACAATCACTACAAACGTTTATTACAGCCCAAGAGCAAGGAAGATGATATAGAAATACAAAAGAGTAATATCATCATGGCCGGGCAAACGGGAACAGGGAAGACATTGATGGCCAAAACCATCGCTAAAATGTTGAACGTGCCCTTGGCAATTGTAGATGCTACGGTATTGACCGAAGCAGGTTATGTTGGGGAGGACGTAGAAAGCATCCTTACCAGATTACTTCAAGCTGCCGATTACAATTTGGAGAAAGCAGAGCGTGGAATAGTTTTTATTGATGAGATTGATAAAATAGCCCGTAAGAGCGACAATCCTTCTATAACAAGGGATGTATCAGGCGAAGGTGTACAACAAGGTTTATTGAAGCTTCTTGAAGGCACCGTTGTGAATGTCCCACCAAAAGGAGGGCGCAAACATCCTGACCAGAAATTTATTGAGGTCAATACGGAAAACATCCTGTTCATTGCAGGGGGAGCCTTTGATGGTATAGAACGTATTATCACCAAACGCTTGAATATGCAAGCTGTCGGTTACAGCGCTTCCAAAGCAGAAGATAATCTTGACAACACCAATATCCTTCAGTACATCATCCCTAGGGATTTAAAAGAATTCGGTCTGATTCCTGAGATTATTGGGCGATTACCGGTGCTTACCCACATGAATCCATTGGATGAGGAAACACTAAGAGCAATTCTTACCGAACCTAAAAATGCCATTATCAAACAATATGAGAAATTGTTTGCAATGGATAATATTAGCTTTACGATTACCGAGGAAGCACTGAACTACATCGTGAAAAAAGCTATAGAATATAAATTGGGTGCCAGAGGATTGAGATCACTATGTGAAGCCATTTTCACCGATGCCATGTTTGAATTACCAAGTAGCGATGAAAGCGAATTCAAAGTGACCAGATCCTATGCAGAGGAAAAACTGTCCTTTGTGACATTGAAAAAACTAAAAGCAGCTTCTTAAGACTGAAGTTGCTTTTTTATTGCCCTGCTCAAAAGGTCCTTACATACCTTTTGTATTATTTTTTCATCGGAATAGAGGTCGTGACCAAAATTGGGAATGATCTCTAAATCCAATTCCAAGTTTTTGGCCCACTCATCTGAAGGCCGAAATTCGTCCTTTCCTCCATAAATCAAGGTAGTCCTGCAGTTGGGCTTTTCCGATTCATTCCTGATCCGTGTTGCTGAAACATTGTAAAGTGATTTCATTTTCAGCCCAGCCAGTCCTGCTTTCCAAGCAATGGTTCCTCCCGTACTGAACGCCAAAAAATGGCTAGACTCGGACTCTTTCTTCAATAAGTGTTGCACTGCGGTATCTATACCTCCATTTACAAAGGCTTGATGTACATTTTTATTTGAGTCAATATCCAGGTCTATGTTCGCCAATTGCTGGCAATCATAAAATACGATGTTAAAATGTTGCTGCAAATACCCTAAATAAGAAGTGATCCAGAGTCCTTTTTTTGCACCCCACATATCCGATAATACTACAAGTCGTTCTGCCATAATAAAAAGTTTTGAAGGTTAATAGGGGACTTTTATCAATGACAATTTGCGTCAAATTTCGCTAAAAACACTATTTACTTGTTCATTTGCAGCAATTCTTCGACATAAGTCCGTTCATTGGACAATCTCGGTATCTTATGCTGCCCCCCCAGTTTGCCTTTGGATTTCAACCAATCGTAGAACAGATTTTGGCGTGCTATATGCACTTTGGGCATGTTCAATGTCATGCTGTGATACCGTTTTGCCTCGTAATCTGAATTCAAAGATTTAAGGGCATTGTCCAATATTTCCGTAAAGTACTCGATCTCATCAGGTGGTGTCCTGAATTCTATGATCCATTCATGACCTCCTTTTTCCTTATCGTTCATAAAGATAGGAGCTGCCGTATAATCCTTGATTTCGGCACCTGTTTTTTTACATATGCTTTTTAGGGCCTCCTCGGCATTCTCTATGATCAATTCCTCCCCAAAAACATTGATATGGTGTTTGGTCCTCCCCGTCACTTTAATGCGGTATGGATCTGTAGATGTAAAGCGAACCGTATCCCCTATCTTATAGCGCCATAAACCCGCATTGGTTGTGATAAGGATGGCATAATTTACTTTGACCCTCACTTCCCACAAAGGGACCACCCTTTGTTCCAAAGTGCCATAATTATCCATAGGAATAAACTCATAGAATATCCCATAGTCCAACATCAATAAGAGGTCATCGGCATGGTTTCTATCCTGTATGGCGAAAAAGCCCTCCGAGGCATTATAAATCTCGTAGTAATTAAAGTTTTTTCTCGGTAGCAGCATTTTATACTGGTCCTTATATGGACCAAAATTGACACCTCCATGAAAATAGACTTCCAAATTTTCCCAAACCTGGAAAAGATGATCTTTCCCGGTCTCCTCCAGCACATTGTTTAAAAGTACCAGCATCCATGAGGGCACGCCGGCCAAACTGGTCACATTTTCCTGAACACTTTCTTTAATAATTGCATGCATTTTGGATTCCCACTCGCTCATTAAGGAAACCTTATTACTTGGGGTACTGCTCAATTCTGCCCAAAACGGCATATTGTCTATCAGGATGGCAGAAAGGTCACCAAAAAAGGTGCCATTATCCTGATATAGCTCCTTACTCCCTCCAAGACGAAGGCTCTTGCCCGTAAACAATTGGGAATTCTCGTTATTGTTAAGATAGAGGCATAACAAATCCTTGCCCGACTTGTAATGGCAATCTTCCAAAGCCTCTGTGCTTACCGGTATAAATTTACTTTTAGCGTTGGTAGTTCCACTACTTTTGGCAAACCACCTTATAGAGGTGGGCCAAAATATATTTTGCTCGCCCTTTCTGGTTCGTTCTATCATGGGCTCTATTTCCTCATAGGAAACTATAGGTAACCGCTCTGCAAAAGTTTTATAATTGGGAATCGACTCAAACCCGTATTTTTTTCCAATTTCTGTATCTTCCGCAATGGTCAATAATTGGCGTAACACCTCTTCCTGCACTTCTCCAGGATACTTCAAGAAAAGCTCTATCTGGTGATCGCGCTTTTTCAACAACCAAGATGCGATGGAATTAAATAATGGTATTGGCATTTTTCGGTATCTTTATCCTAAAATGATAGGCTTTAATTATTGGTTAATTTTCTTAAAAATAATCTTAAAGTTATCATTTCAAATTGAAATATAATTATAAAAATACGCTTTTATGCAGTTCGAGGGAGTCTTAAAAAAAATGCAAACAGAAATAGGGAATCCCATTCAATATTACTTGGTTTTTGAAAACGACTTTTTAAATGTCAATCAAGTGCTGGACAAGGAATTGGAGATTAACTTTATAAAATACCAATGCCTGAACTGTAATTTGGACAAACCCATATATAGACAGGGATTTTGCCGAAATTGCTTTTTTGAAATCCCTTCTGCGGGAGATTGGATCATGAGACCCGAATTGAGCACGGCACATTTGGATCAGGAGGACAGGGATTTGGACTATGAAAAGAAAGTACAACTGCAACCCCATATTGTATATCTTGCCAATTCCAGCAATATTAAAGTGGGAGTGACCCGGAAATCCCAAGTTCCCACGAGATGGATAGACCAAGGGGCCCACGAGGCCATAGCGATTGTAGAAGTCCCCAACCGTTATTTGGCGGGGATTACCGAAGTTGCCCTTAAAGATCATATTGGAGACAAAACCAATTGGCGCAAAATGCTTACGAATAATGTGGATGATAAGGACTTAGTGGCCTATAGAAATAAATTGAGGCAGTACATCCCTGAGGAAGCCGCCCCTTATTTTATTGAAAACAATAAGGAAAGCCATATGGAGTTCCCCGTATTGAGGTACCCTGAAAAAGTAAAAAGCCTTAACCTTGATAAGACCCCCCATTTCAAAGGGACCCTCAAAGGGATTAAAGGGCAATACCTCATCTTTGAGGACAATACCGTGTTTAATGTTAGGAGTAGCGAAGGCTACTATATTGCCCTAGGCATTAATTAACACTATCCTTTTTTACCGTGGTATCCTTCTTTTTCTTATTCAAAAAACCGCCAAGAACACCTGAGGCAGCCTCTTTTATGGCGTCTTTCTTGGGTGTTGTGGTATTGGTTTTTGCAGCTGCGGTGTCCTGGGTTTTTGGCTTCGCTCCCAGTAACCCTCCCAAAACTTCCTTTACTGCCTCTTCTCCTGTATTCTTTTGGGCAGTGGAATCCTTAGTTTTGGCATCGCCTCCCAAGAGTCCGCCGATCAAGTTTTTCGCCTTGTCCTTGCCTTGATTGAGCAGCTTTTGCTTTTCAATCTCTACGAGCTTTGAGGTTAGGCTTTTTACGCCACTGGTAAGATCAGTGCTCACCGTTGGACTGGAATACAGACCGCCAATATTCGCTGTGACAGGAATTGTTAATCCTTCCAAGGCCTTATCGTCTATTTTAGCGATTAGATTGGAGATTTCCTTGCCCAGATATTTGGCGGGCACCTCCAAGGTAGCTGCATAGTTCAACTTTTGATCGAAGGTATGGCTACCGGCCACATTGATAGCTATATCCTGATACTTGATGGTAAAAGGTTTCACCTTTACGATCCCATCTTCAAAAGTAAGGGCCGTTTTCAACTCCTTTAGATCCAATTTTTTGAAATCGATAAAATTAAAAGCCCCGTCCAAACTGGACAATAGTTGGGATTTGTCGGCATCAATATTTTCCGTGAACAGGGATGCCAAAATATTACCGGATAAGCTGGCCAAATTAGGTGTAAAATCGTCCTTTAGGTTACCTGAGAGCACGATGTCCGAATTAAGGGTACCCTGCAAGATATTGGCAATAGGCGCCAACACCTTGAACAGCTCCAGTGCTTTAAATGTTTCTCCGATCTTAAAACTTTCCATACCCAATTTCATGGCAAAGGTAGGGGTGTCGTTCTTGGTGGACACCTCCCCATTAAATGCCATCTTCCCATCAAAAATAGTAGAGGTCATATTGACAAGCTCTGCCTTTTCGTCCTTGATCTTTAGGATTCCAGAAACATTTTTTAGGGTTAGGTTATCATAGAGCACATTGGCAGCCGTAGCATTAATGGTGCAATCCAAGAAGGAGGGTATTTTAATTTTTTCCTCGGCTACCGAAGGTGTTTTGGTTTTTACATCTGTACCCTCATCTACCGTCTCGGCCACCATAAAATCGTTTAGGGCAAATGTGTTGGATTTAAGATTAAAATTCCCTTCTACCTTCTCATCATTGAACATAAAGCCCAAAAGGTTATTGATGGTTCCAGTAACGTCAAAATCTGTTCTCCCGGTAGTTCCCTTTAGTTCATTTAAGGTTACCGTTTTAGGATTAAAGGTCACGGCCGTATTATCCAATTTAACTGGGTTGGGAATTTCAGCCGATTTATATTCAAACCCCTGAAGGGTCAGTTTTCCGCTGGTCTTGGTATTTTCATATTGCTTTTTCTCCACCGTGGCCATATCAAATGCCGTGGAAATATCCGCCGTCATGATCCCCTTTAAGTTTAAATCGGAAGGAACTGGGTAGGCTTTTGAAATATTGGCAAGGTTCATTTTACCATCTACATGGGCAGTGACCTTGGTATTCCCCATAAGGTCACGAATATTCGCCACCATATTGAACTTATCTTGATCGATCATAAAGCTAAGCTTACGGATATCGACGTAGGTATCTTCTGTAATCCCGGTAGTGTTCGTGATTTCTGTATCAATATGAACATTGCTCACCGATTTAGGCAGATCGGGATACTTAAAAGAGGCATTATCCGACCTGATGTCTATCTTGAACTGTGGAATATGAAGATCATCCACAATTCCCGTAAATGTTCCTTCAACTATAAAATTACCGGTGGTCTTTACATTTTCAATGTTCTTGGAATAGGTTTCCGGAATGACCGCCAAAAAGTTTTTAAAGTCCGAAGAAGGGGTCTTAAAACTGATGTTCACCTCTTGATTATCTTCGTTCAGTTTTACATATCCTTCAAATACCAATGCCAATTGATTGACCAGGGCCTCGTTTTTCAGGAAGGTGTACTTATCCTCTTTTAGATCAACACCGATCAAGGCTTTCAACTGCACAGGATTCTTGTTCAAATAATTGGT
>JBLGAT010000013.1:0-45996 GCA_047612485.1 Psychroserpens sp. | reverse complement strand
AATATGACCCAGATCTATTCCGTAAAGTCCGCCCACCAATTCATCTTCCTCCCATACCTCATAGGATTTGGCAATGCCAATTTCATATAATCCCATATATGCTTCCTTCATGGATTGTGTGATCCACGTCCCTAATTGATCTTTTCTTGGACTTAGTGCGCATTGGTCAATAACTGCCTCGAAATGGGTGTTTTTTGTCAATCTAAATTGGGGGCCCTCCAAAATTTTTCGCATGCTTTTGGAGACCTTTACTTTGTCGGGATACAAAACCATTCTGGGATCAGGGCTCCACCAGAGGATCAAGGAATCCTCATTGAACCAAGGGAAAATACCGCTTCGGTAGGCCAATAAAAGGCGTTCTGAAGATAAATCCCCCCCTACCGCCAACAAGCCTTCCTCATTGGCATGTTCCACGGGAGGGAATTCCAATCGTTCCGTCACAAAGAACAATGGGTTATGTCCGCTATCCTTCTTCACGATCCTATCATTTATTTAAAACTTATAAAACAAAACGACCTACCCAATTTTTTAAAGAGGACAGGTCGCACATTCTTAATACCTGTTAACACAGGAATTACGCCATTAAAAAGGTAGATCGTCGTGATCTTCTTCATTTAATTTATCGGCTGGCTCAAAAGCATCCATAGGTGGTACTGGAGGCATCCCCTCACCGCCCTGCTCTGATTGCACAGCTTCTAATCTCCATCCTTGGATTGAGTTAAAGTATTTGGTCTCCCCTTGTGGATTCACCCATTCGCGACCTCTTATATTGATGCTTACCTTAACTTCCTGCCCTGCTGTATAATTATTCAAAAGGTCGCACTTATCCTGTACAAATTCAACCATAATATGTTGTGGATATTGCTCCTCCGTGGTAATTACCATTTCTCTCTTTCTAAAACCGTTGTTCCCAAAAGTTTTGGTCTCATCGACCATTTTGATTTTTCCTTGTATTTCCATTGTCTATTTATTTGCTAACAATACTTTCCATGCGGATTGTACCTCGTTATTATGTAAAAATTCTTGTGCTATTTTATGTAAATTCTCTTTGTTGTCTTCACTGACCAGTGACCTGATCGCCACATTTGCATCAACAAATTCTTTCACCTCTTCTGCGGTTGGGATATGCTCCACATTGCCCAACATGCCCAAATCATTACCGGTCAAAACGGAACTATGCCTTATTTCCTCGGGAATATTATCTATTCCTATACCCAGGGAAGATAGGGGTTTCGGCACTTCGAACAATCCCATATTGGCACGGGAATACCAATTACCTCCCATACGCGCCACTTGGTCTATTTTATGTTGGTCTATGGCACCGGACGCATCCAAAATAGCTTCATCCACATGGATCTTTACCACCTCGGAAAAAATTAGGTTTCCTGCTCCACCATCTTTACCCAGGGCCTCTACCTTTATCACCTTGCACTCAAACTGCACCGGGGATTCCGCAACGCGAAAAGGCTTTACGATATCGGACTTCAACATGGTCAGGCCCGCTTTTATAAACTCGTTCTCCCCTTCAATATATTCAGTACTTGACAAGGACATTTGCTGTACCATGTCATAATTAACAATGTTGATCACCACTTCCTTGGTCTTTAAGACATTTTCCAATGTATGTTTTGTGGTATTGTCCCTGACCCTCCTTGCGGGTGAAAAAATCATAATCGGTGGATTGGCACTAAAGACATTGAAGAAACTGAAAGGAGATAGATTAGGTCTTCCATTTTCATCAATAGTACTTGCAAATGCTATTGGTCTAGGCCCAACGGCACCTAAAAGATAGCCATGTAATTTGGCCGTAGGAATCTCAGAAGGGTTAATGGAAAGCAATTTTTTCATACTACAGCAAAGGTAAGTAAATTGTATGCACAAATGAAACAATCATCGGGTTTGGAAATAGAATATCTTTTGTCAAATTGCGTTATCTTTAGAACTAATTTATAATTTGGATGACCCTAAATCCCAGAAAAACGTCTAACATTTTACTATTGGTAGCATCTTTTGTTATCGTTAGCTTGATTCTATGGAACACCAATAGTTTTTTTAAGAAATTCAAAGAGGAAGAGCGCTTAAAAATGGAAATTTGGGCCACTGCCCAATCAGAACTGCTGCAATCCTCCGAGGACCGGGATTTAGGAAACCTACATGTAAAGATTTTTCAGAACAACACCTCCTCTCCCATGATATTGGTGAATAAGGACCATTCCATCAAGGTGAACAACATCAGTGAAGAGGAAGCCAAGGACACCTTGTACCTGACCAAAAAAATTGTTCAGTTCCAAGGGGAGAACACACCCATTTCAATAGATTACAAAGGGGAGGAATTGGCCACCTTGTATTACGGAAATTCAGAGGTCCTAAATCGGTTAAAATATTACCCAATAGCCTTATTGCTCATCATCTTTTTGTTTGGTGCCGTCATATTCTTCTTCTTTAAAACCAACAAAGCCTCCGAACAGAACAAGCTATGGGCAGGTATGGCCAAAGAGACCGCCCATCAAATAGGCACTCCCCTAACTTCCTTATTAGGGTGGAACGAGCTTTTAAAGGCGGAAAACATTAGCGCTTCCATAACCGATGAGATTGAAAAAGATATCGCCAGACTGCAGACGATAACAGAGCGATTTTCTAAAATTGGTTCATTACCAAAGTTAAAGGAATACGATATCGTACAAGAAACGAAGGACGCCTACGATTATCTAAAATTGCGAAGTTCCAAGCTGATACAATTCTCCTTTGACAGTAAAATTGATTCCCTCCCTGTGCTCTTGAACCGTGAACTATATCATTGGACCATAGAAAATCTTGTTAAAAATGGTATTGATGCCATGAGGGGAAAGGGAAGTATTTCAATCGAGATCATACCCAATGGAAATTTTGTTGCCATTTTGGTGTCTGACTCCGGACTCGGAATACCAAAGAGTAATTTTAACAACATCTTTAACCCAGGGGTAACTACCAAAAAACGAGGATGGGGACTAGGGCTCTCTTTGGTAAAAAGGATTGTAGAAGAGTATCATCAAGGAAAAATCAAAGTATTGTCCTCGAGCAAAGAGGGGACCATTATGAAAATTTCGTTAAAAGTAAATGCATGATATGGCAAAAGAAGAATTGAAAATTATCAAGGAGGCGGAACTAACGAATAATTGCCCTGAATGTTTTAACCTAGAATTACGGCTAACCTTTTACCAAAAACACAAATACCATAGTCTTTATCACAAAACTTCCGGGGAGGTAACCCATGAGATTAAATGCAAAACCTGCCACTCCATTATCTACCCTGTCACTTGGACGGAGGACATAGAACGCGTCTTCGATTTTTATAGAAAAATGGTGACCCCGGATAGGGCGACATTAAAATTCACCATGTTATTTTATATCCTGATCTTGATTTTAATTGTGCTAGTAGGGGGTGGCGTGTATGTTTATTTACAGAAGATTATTTGATTTTACCGCCAATTTTTGCAGCGACAGCTTCAAACTCCTCTTTGGACAATGACACCTTGTGCTGAAAGGTAGCCTCTTTCATTTCATTCAAGGGGATAAGGTGCACATGCACGTGGGGAACTTCCAACCCGATAACGGTCATCCCCACTCTCTTGCAATCTATTGAAGCCTCTATGGCCTGCCCTACTTTTCTGGAAAAAACCATAAGACCCATATAGGTTGCCTCGTCCAGATCCATTATTTTATTTACCTCCTTTTTGGGTACACAAAGGGTATGTCCTTTGGCGTTTGGATTTACATCAAGAAAAGCAATAAAATTATCGTCTTCCGCTATTTTATAGCACGGTATTTCTCCATTTATAATTTTTGTAAAGATACTCGCCATAGTCCCAATTGGTATTAAAAAAAAAGTCCCGTCAACTAGTTGATGGGACTAAATATAAGTAATAATTTTTTTTAGGATCTCGTAATTTCCATTATTTCAAACTTAATGGTCCCATTGGGAATGGTTATTTCCGCTAAGTCCCCAACTTTCTTTCCTAAAAGTCCCTTTCCTATAGGAGAGCTAACGGAGATTTTTCCTGACTTAAGGTCTGCTTCACTTTCCGCTACCAGTGTATATTTCATCTCCATACCGTTCCCTTTGTTCTTTAACTTTACCGTAGACAATACCAATACCTTGGACGTGTCCAATTGGGATTCATCAATGAGACGTGCATTGGACACTATTTCCTCTAATTTGGAAATTTTAAGTTCCAATAATCCCTGTGCCTCTTTAGCTGCGTCATATTCTGCATTTTCAGAAAGGTCGCCCTTGTCCCTAGCCTCGGCAATGGCTTGGGAAGACTTCGGACGCTCCACATCCTTAAGTTGGTTTAATTCGGCTTTGAGTTTTTTTAAGCCCTCAGCTGTATAATAAGATATGTTACTCATAAATTCTTTCCTTTAAAATTCTAAAACATGTATCATGTCCCTTTCATTCAATTTCTTTCTCAGAAACCATCAATTCGATATTTCAATTAATTTCAGCATTTTACAAATAAGAAAATCCTCTTTTTATAGAGGATTTAAGACAAATATACATAATTTTTGTTCAATTTTGCGGATGTTATTAGAAATACATAGGGCGATATGAAACGTATTTTTTGCTTGGTTTTTATTGGTTTATTTCTCTCCTGCAGCACCGATAGGGTCAGCAGCAATCCTTACTTACAGGATCTAGGCTTTAGGTTTGACCTAGACCTAAATCTGCCCCTTTACAGCCCTTTGACAAATACAGGAAGTGCGGTGTTTGTAGAAAATAAGACAGCAGGATTGAGGGGTATCTTCGTTATCAATACGGGATTTGATCAATTTATGGCATGGGAAGCCAGTTGTCCCAACCATGTGCCCAACGAATGTTCCACAATGATCCTTAAGGGCCAAATAGTGACCTGTTCTTGTGAAGGATATGAATATAGCTTATTTACAGGCCAATTGATGAACAGACCCGAAGATGGTGGCAGGTATTACGATCTTCTCTTCTATCGCAGTACGTTCAACGGAAATGTGGTGTCCGTTTCCAATTAGTCATACAAACTCCTTTTATGTCAAGAGTTCATCATTCTCTATTTTTTGACATCCAACGCCCTTTCTATACGGGAATCAGGGATAAACCATATAATGGCGACAATAATATAAATACTTAGGGCTGCCCAGGTATTTAAAAAAGAAATCAACACCCCAAAAGCGTATAAGGCCAAAGAAATTTTCCCCTTTAAATCCCTTCCAACCGCCTTCCTTAATACAAAATTTTCTTCATGCCCATTTATAATTGTCCGTTGCAATATAAAAAATGCAATTGCACTCATCAATAATATAAAACCATACAAGGCAACAGGAACAGCCGCCATATAATTCTCACCTATCCAAGTGGTTGCAAATGGAATCAAAGACAACCAAAACAATAAGTGCAGATTACTCCACAATATCTTTCCATTAATTTTTTGGGTAATCTGGAATAGGTGATGATGGTTGTTCCAATAGATTCCTATGTAGATAAAGCTAAAAAGATAACTAACAAAAGTTGGAATAATAGGGATCAAAGATTCCAAGGTTACCTGGTCCGGAGATATCAACTCCAAGACCATAATCGTAATGATTATGGCAAGCACCCCATCACTAAAAGCTTCCAATCTATTTGAAGTCATACAACAAAGGTCTGTACTTCAAAAGTAACTTAAAAATGAAGTGCGATGGGTAAAATAAAAATTATTACTATACTCCACTAAAATAAAGTGCTTTTCTAATTTAAAACTTTCCTAATTCTTTTGAAATCATCAACCTCCCGCCTACCCAACTACATTATTGGATTGTTTAAAAACAGAACTGTCTCTATTTAAATAATGAATTTTTTCAACTATAAAAAGGGTCATTGTGCTCAATAGCACAATGACCCTTTTCCTTTAAATTATACGGATACCCTAAATATGTACCTTTAAAAATTAAAGGTTGCTCCCACTAAAAAGTTGATACCTGCCTGTGGATAATATCCTGCCCCTTCTACTGTAGTAATGGCACCAGGGGTGGAAAAATCATCATCAAATGTGAAGAAATAACCATTGGATACATAAAGCGAATCAAATATATTGTTCACCAAACCCGACAAAACAATACTTTTAATAAACGAATTGGTCCTGATTTCGTACTGCACATTAAAATCGGTCTGTGAATATTCACTTAAAGTGGAATTTTCAGAATCGATATTGCCCATATATTGTTTGCCCACGTATTTGGTCAAAAGACTAAACTGCAAATTTTCTTTGGGCAAATAGGATAGTACATTCCCAACAATTACATTGGGTGAAAAAGCGATATTAGTGTCTCCCAATTCCTGTAAGACCCCATCTCTTTCAAATACAAAATCTCTATTTTTATTGGAGCTCAGGGCCACATTTGGTCTAATCCTGAAATGATCCCCAAGGGCTATGGTGGCGTCTATCTCCAAGCCCAGCCTATAACTATCCCCAACATTGGCACGAAGAGGGGCACCAACATCGTTCAGCGCTCCAGTCAACACCAATTGATCTTTATAATTCATGTAATAGACATTGGTGTTCAATTGCACTTCTTGGGAAACATAACGCCACCCAAGTTCAAAATCGTTGAGTTTTTCCGGTCTCGGATTTCCGCTTTCGTAATCGTTCCTATTTGGCTCCCTGTTTGCCCTGGCATAGGATAGGTAGAAATTATTGTTGGGGTCCATGTCATAGGTTATCCCTGCTTTGGGGTTAAAGAAATTAAAGGTGTCATCCACTAACCCTGTATCTTCCCCATTGGCCGTATAGGACACCCTTCTATATTGTAAATCCCCGTAAAGGCTCCATTGGTTATCTAAAGAATAATTTGCCTTTGAGAAAAAGTTGAAATCGGTTTTTGTAGAATTATCATCGTAATAACGCTCTCTATAGTCACTATCTCCAGTGAAACGCGCCCAAATGATTTCTCCAAAATGGTCCCCTTCATATTTGTTCCATCCTCCACCAAGAATAAGGTTGATCTTATCATTTGTATAATTGGCGGAAAATGTGGTCCCATAAAAATCGTTATCCAACCAACGTCTTCGAATGAGATCCGTGGTGTTTACCACTTCTCCGTTTACAGTTAAGGGCTCAAAACCGTAATCGGAAAAATCTTCATCTTCCTTAAACTGTTCAAAATAGCCCCTGCCCCGGGTATAGTGCAGCCCTACATTGGTATTCCAATGTTCCGATACTTGTTCGTTCCAGAGCAATTGAACATGATCTTGCTTATAATTATCCACCTCATTATCGTAGAACTGTGTGTTTCCATTTTCATCGGTATAGATTCCCGCAAAATTGAAGGTCCTATCCGATTCCAAGGTACCCTTGTCTATCCCATACCAAGATTGATAGGTGATCTCATGACCCCCAAAAAGCAGCGCTTTTATCAAGGTATTATCATCCTTATAGGCTCCTTGTAAAAAATAAGATTCCAATTCGGAAGATGCCCTATCCACATAACCATCGGAAGTAATCCTGGACAAACGACCAGAAACCTCCACCTGGTCGTTTAAAAGACCTGTACTAAATTTTAGATTGTTCCTCAGTGTACCAAAACTTCCTATAGAAGAGGATATTTGTGCATATCCCTCCTCAGAAATGGCATCCGTTAGTAAATTTAAACTGGCTCCGAAGGCTCCGGCCCCATTGGTGGAGGTCCCTACTCCACGCTGCAATTGCAAACTTTCCGTTGAAGATGCAAAATCTGGCATATTTACCCAGAAGGTGCCATGGGATTCCGAATCGTTATAGGGAATTCCGTTGATGGTAACGTTTACCCTTGTGGCATCGCTACCTCGGACTCGAATTCCCGTGTACCCTACACCGGCACCAGCATCTGATGTTGTCACCACTGAAGGTAAAAAATTCATGAGAATGGGAATATCTTGTCCCAAATTTCTAGGTTTGATCTGCTCCTTGGTCAGATTGGAAAAGGTAACGGGCGATTCCTTGGTCACTCGAATGGCTGATACAAAAACCTCGTCCAAAGTGATTTTTTTACCCTCCAAAGAATCTGTGGGTTGTTCTTGGCCGAAGACCGACAGGGCGGCACCAAAAACGGCAACTGTTGTGAATAAAGTTTTCATTCGTAATATTAGTTACGAATAAAAGGGGCTGTTATTCTTGTTAAAAATTGATTTTTTGTTCTTTTCGATCACATTTCTGAGTCGAAAATTAACGTTGGAAATTCCAAAACGCGATTTTCGCATCCCTTGGCAGCATTACCTGCCCAGGTTCCTTGGGTATAATCTCAGCCTGCCGAAACAAGCACCCCTTTGAGACGGTGCAAATTTACGTGCAGACATTCATATATCATAATAAAATGCCATAATTTAATTATTTATTGCAAAATCCCCTAAAGACGTGACATACGTATATACTAGAAATACATTTGGACAATAAGGCAAATGAATAAATCCAAAAATAAGTTTACGCTCAAAATAATGTTCAGTTATCTATTTCTAGGTATTCTGGCCTTGGTATCCGCCTATTTCATATTCTCAGAAGTCAGGACCTTTGTTTCCTACCAAACCTCCAATAATAACAACGATAAATTGGTAAAGACCGGTTCTTTGCTCACAGAATTATACGAAGCTGAAGGTCTCTCCAAAATAGCCCTTCAAAAAAAGACACAGGATTCCTTTAATGCGTATACCCAAAAAATTGATTCCATATACACGGCAATAGATTCCGTTAAGGGATTGACAAATAGTGATTATCAAAAAAAAATGCTCAACAGTGTTCAGTTCCTTTTACAAAAAAAAGTGGGGAACAGTAAGGAATTGCTCAAACTAAAAATTAAAAATGACGCCAATAGTTCTATTGATAATGCCCTAAAAGAATTCAATAAAATTGAGGAATCCATGGGAAAAATAACCCCTGAAAGTCTTAATCCCAATTATGCAGACTTACCCTCAGAGGCCAAAATAGCCTTAAAAAAATGGGCCGATTATCTAAGTGAAAATGTGCCCAAAGATTCTACAAATATCCCTGAGGGCAAAAGGGTGGATTCCCTCTTAACAGCCTCCAGATCCTTATTGGACGAGGCAAAACAGAGCAACACCAAAATCCTAAGGACAGTAGCCCAAAAGGAACAAGAACTCAGTAGAAATGACTTGGAAATCTCACAGCAGTTACGCGGTATCATTGCAGCTTTCGAACAAGAGTTATTGACAAAAACCTACAATGAGAACATAATTAAGCAGGCTGCACTTACAAAAAGCATCAGACTAGCAGGGTTTGCGGCATTTTTGGGTTTTGCTATTGTAGCCCTGTTTACTTTTTTGATCAGCAAAGATTATTGGAAGTTGCAATTGTTCAGGCAACAGTTGGAAAAAGAAAAGAAATTTTCCGAATCCCTTTTAAAAAGCAGGGAACAGCTCATTTCTACAGTGAGCCATGACCTAAGAACACCATTGAATACTATTACCGGATATTCCGAATTAATGGAAAATGAAGGACTAACCAGCCAACAGGCTTCTTATCTAAAAAATATAAAGTCCGCCTCTGGGTATGTAGATAGCTTGGTCAACGATCTTTTAGATTTCTCCAAATTGGAAGCTGGGAAAATCCTTGTGGAAAATAAAGCGTTCGTTCTCGCTGACCTGATCAATGAAACAGCAGAGAATCTCAAAGAGCTTAACTCCCACAAGCCCGTTAAACTTATTCTGGATATAGATGAGCGTTTGGAAAAACCCATCCAAAGCGATCCCTTTCGGATTAGGCAAATCTTGACCAACCTCATCAGCAATGCCTATAAATTCACAGAGCATGGTTTTGTAAAGGTTGAGGCTTCCGTTCTACAAGAATTAGATAATATCTACCACACCAGGATCAAGGTCATAGATTCAGGTATTGGTGTGAAAAAGGAAAAACAAGAGCATATATTTAATGAATTTACACAAGCTGAGGACCATACCGATAAAAAATACGGAGGTTATGGCTTGGGATTGACCATTTCCAAAAAACTTACAGCCTTATTACAGGGAAGCATAGCGTTAAAAAGTGATGGCCATAAGGGCAGTGAATTTACAATAGAGCTTCCTTTGCAAATTTCCAAAATGCCCATAGAAGAACCTGTAGACACTCCATTGAAACCCAAGGAAGGATTAAACCTGTTGATTATAGATGATGATCCGGCCATGTTAAAACTACTGAAGGAGGTTTGCCGTAACCTACAAATATCCACCGCTACCTTTACCGACTTCAAAGACGTTGGGAAAAGCACTTCCCTTTTATACGATGTGGTGTTAACAGATATTCAGATGCCGAATATGAGTGGCTTTGAAGTTCTAAAAAATTTGAAGGAAGGTGCTTACCTCCATTATCATCAGCAGCCCATAATTGCAATGACAGGTCGAAAGGACTTGGCTGAGAAAGAGTATTTAGATGCTGGATTTTCGGCCGTCCTCTTTAAACCATTTAGAAAGGACTCCTTTCTAAAAGCTCTGAACCATTTGTTTCCCCAATCCATTAAAGCGCAAAATGCAAGTTCAAAGTCCATGGCGCAACATCCTCCCTCCAGCCTTTTCAGTTTAGAAGTGATCAATTCTTTTCTAGGGGATAACCAATCGGCCTTGCATGAGGTTTTGACCACTTTTATCGCGGATGTAAAAACGAATTTGGAACTACTAAAACAAGCTATTGACAATACGGACAAAAATGGAATCAATGCCACGGCCCATAAGATGCTGCCTATGTTCCGACAGTTAAAAGCAGATGATATCGTGCCTATTTTGGAACAATTGGAAGTGCTCAACGGGCAAGAAATAGGCAAACAGATTTTAAGAAGGACATATCAAGACTTGAAGAACAAAACAACTGTATTGCTACTCGCCATCACTTCCTATATGGCTAAAGATCTAAATTATAATGATTGATCCTGTTGTAGAGTGTCTTTCGGGTGACCTGAAGTAATTTGGCCGCCTTGGATTTGTTAAAATTGGTTTGTTTAAGAGCTTTTAATATCTGCTCCTTCTCATACTCCTCTTTCGAGAAATTTTCAATATCCCCAGACCTTTCTTTTGGTTGCAATATTTCCTTTGGCAAGGCACTAAGCTCCACATAATTCCCTCCCGTTAAAAGTACCGATCGCTTGATAACATTTTGAAGCTCCCTTAAATTGCCAGGCCAATGATATGCCTGAAATGCCCTTAAGACCTCTGGGGAAAATCCAAGTATGTTTTTATCAAGGGAAGCATTCGCCTTTTTTAAGAAAAAGTCCGTAAACAGGAACAAATCCTCCATACGCTCTTCTAAAGAAGGAATTTCTATGGTAAATTCATTTAAACGATGGTAGAGGTCCTCTCTAAAAGCACCCTTTTCCACAGCCTCCAACAAGTCCTCATTGGTAGCTGTGAGTATTCGGACATCTATATTGATTTCTTTGGTACTTCCCACCCGCTTAATTTTTCGTTCCTGTAACGCCCTAAGTAGCTGGATCTGGTTACCATAGGACAAATTACCAATCTCATCCAAAAACAGGGTGCCTCCATTGGCCGCCTCAAAATGGCCCACCTTGTCTTCCACGGCACCGGTGAAACTGCCTTTTAAATGTCCGAAAAATTCACTCGCGGCCAATTCCTTGGGAATGGCACCACAATCTACTGCCGCAAATTTATAATCCTTTCTTTTGCTATGGTCATGAATCGCCTTAGCCGTCACTTCCTTGCCCGTACCACTTTCCCCGGTTATCAATATGGACATGTCCGTGGGTGCAACCAGTTGAATGTATTCATTTAGCTTTTGTGAGGCCCCGCTTAAACCATGGATGACTCCTTCCTTCAAATTGGGGGCGTCCTTTAAATCCTGCTTTTCCTTTTCAATGGCATTGATAGTTGTGGGCTTACTTTTCTGATTAAGGGCGTTGGCGATCACCATAACAATTTCTTCTGGAGTGAAAGGCTTAGAAATATAATCGAAGGCCCCTTTTTTCATCGCTTCCACAGCAGTACCCACCTCGGCATACCCGGTCATTACAATAACCGGCACATTGGAATGTACTTCTTTGATATCTCCAAGGAGCTTAATGCCGTCATAGTCGGGCAGCCTTAAATCAGTCAGGACCAGATCAAAAGATGACTTGCAAAACTTTTCTTTTGCATCTGCGGCAGAAAAACTGGCAACCACATCATATCCTTTTTTTGTCAGGAACTTTTCCAACATCTGACAAAACGCGGCATCATCTTCAATGATCAATAATTTGGGCATATTCCTGTGAACAATTTGATTATCACTGTAAAATTAACATTTGATTGCCACTTCCGTTTTAATTATATCATAAAATACTACCCCAATCGAAATCCTTACCCAAACTTCATCAATACAAACCGCCATATTTTATTAAAGCAGATAATATGTACTCAAAAAAAAGGAGCTGTACGAATACAGCCCCTTTTCAATCAAACTAACCAAAAACTAATTAACTCTTGTTCTATATAAATTACATGTCTATGGAGTTACCCTCGGCATCAAAATAGAGCGTTCTTGTTGACCCATCTTCCAAGGCAACCTCCAACTTATATTGCAATTCCTCATTGACAAATGCATTCTGGATGGTGGCTCCCATATAATCATTCTCCAGCCCATCCAATACCGATGTAGGAACATCTTTGACCGCTATTTCAGTAAACTCCTGTGCTATTACCAATTCCATAATTCCATCATGGAAAATTGGAGGGTGAGCAGAAATTGTTGATAAACTCCCTAAGGCTATTGCTGTGGCATATACTATATTTTTCATCTTATTATATTTTAAGTGAATACTCATATTCTTTCTAACTCAGGATAATGGGAAAATAGTGCCAAAATAAAAAAGTCATTGAAAATTCCAGTAATCACCCCGTATATAAAGGATTAATATAAATAGCATCAAGTAAGACGTTGTATAATTGTGTGCCCAAAACAAAAAAAGTGTGTAAAACTTACACACTTTTTTGCTTCTAACGGTTATTCCCTTATACGTTGTGATTCCCTATTTCACTTGATGGCTAGGTTTCAACAAATCGTTTACTGTTTTCACAGGGTTAAAGGTAACCAAGGGCACTTCTACAAATATCGTATTCCAAAAGGCCATAGCCCCATTCCATAATCCTGGAAGTTCCAAGGCTTTTAAATCCTTGCCATCTTTGGTCTTTTCAGTTATAAATCCTTGTTTATGGTCCACAAAATTCAAAAGATTGAATTTTTTGCCTTTAAAGTTCTTAACACCGCAGACCAAATCCACCGGATTAAAGTGGGTAGAATTTTTAAAAATCTCCACTTGATCATTATTGGACATATCTACTTGTGCGCTTTCAATAATCTGAAGTGAAATATGATCTGTTCTGTCCTTTACCCAAAAAGGACCTCCCCCAGGTTCCCCTTCATTTTTTACCATTCCGCATATACGGATAGGCCTATTGATCTTGTCCTTTAAGATTTCCAATTGTTGGGCTATGGTAAAGCTGTCGAAGTTGGGGACGAACCTCACATTCAACTCATCTTCCAAAAAGGATTTAATCTCCATGACCTCCTCACCGGTCTCCTCTTCCTTTTCCAACAAGGCGGCATAGGCGAATGCTTTTTCCTGTAATTTCAATAGCAAACCGGCCAAAACCTTTTTGCTGGTCGCCACCTGGTCAACAACCTTGTCGACCACAACATTATCAATATTTTTGATGAAAATAATATCAGCATCCTGTTCATTTAGATTCTCGATCAACGCTCCATGTCCCCCTGGTCGGAAGAGTAAGGAACCATCGGGATTTCTGAACAATTCATTTTCCAAAGTCACCGCAATGGTATCCGTTGCAGGTTTTTGGTAGGAGTAGCTTACATGGAATTCGGTTTCCGTTGCCTTGGAAACCCTATCGTTAACTTCTTTAAATTCCTTCTTGAACATATCATCGTGCTGTTCGGAAATCGTAAAGTGCAGATGTGCTCCACCATCAACCTTGGCATATAGCGAACCTTCTTTAAGATGTTCTTCAAAGGGTGTGGCCCCATGCTGACCATATTCATGAAAGGGCAAAAGGCCTTTGGGATAAAAGCCATAGTTCAATTTGTCCTCGGCCAACATTTCCTGAACAAAGAGATATACCTCTTTATCTTTTGATTTGGCCATGCCCGCTATTCTATTTTCTATTGTCTTGTAAAAAGGGAACTTTTTCATTCCTTCTACAAGCACTTTGATATCTTTATCCTTCGTCCTATCCAAATAGGTATTTAAACTTTCTTTTGTCGGATCAAAGGCTTCCAAAAAGTTAAACAGCGCCTTAAACATTCTGGATGCGGCACCAGAAGCTGGCACAAATTTCAAAAGGGATTTTTTTGCCTTCAGTTTGTCAAAAGTGGCTACCAACTCCTTTTCCTCAGTTGGGTTAAATTTTAAAATGCCATCCGAAATTATTGCTGCCATATGCAAATGAACAAAAGGAATACCCTCCTTAAACGTCTCAATTTGGTCCAGCACCTTCCTTTCGGTAATTCCCTTAACTAAAAGCTGTTGATTATCCTTGGCTGAAAATATTGTCATTTTTTAAGTAATTTATCAATGTGTTCCACGGCCTTTGCCAACCGGTTTTTTTTATCTCCCTTTAAAATAATAAAATTTCGACCATATTCTTCTAAAGTATCCTTGAAATATAAAAACATGCGTTCTCTTTCAGCAGGTTTATCCCTTAGATCGTCTTTTTCCCAAGGAATATCTATGTGGGTCAACAGATATAGGTCATAGGTGTTTTCCAGTGCGTACTTTTCCAATAAGGGGTCACAATACCCCAAATAATAAGCTTCAGAATATACCTTTGTCTCGAGGAGATCCGTATCACAAATCAAAATATCGTTGGCCTTTTTGGATAGCGTATTTTCTAAGCGCATTTGACCTTCGGCAATGGGCAATAAATCCTTGGGCTCACAGGTCTTCCGTTCATTGTTCCATTTATCCTGTAAATATTCACGCGCATATTCAGGGACCCAAACAGAATTATAGTGTCTTGCCAACTGCTCTGAAAGAGTGGTTTTGCCCGTTGATTCCGGGCCGAACAAAACTATTTTAATAATGTCTGTGGGCTCTTGTTTAAACTTTTCTTCCATGCGAGATACCCGAAAATGGCTATTATTGTGAATAAAAAATACTGTAAGGATGTAAATATAAGGCCTTTGTAGAGATATAAAGGGACAGATATAATATCCCCAATGATCCAATAAATCCAGTTTTCAAGCTTTTTCTTGGCCATGAGCCACATCCCTACAAAGAAAATGGCAGTAGTAAAAGAATCCACATAGGAGGTCCAACTATCCAGTTTATTAAAAAACACATAAACGGAAAGCACAAATACGATCGTAGCAACAAAAAGAAGGGCTGACCATTTATTTTCCCTAGATGTTACTGTGGTTATAGGAATAAAATGGGTGGCATCTACCTTTCTGGTCCAAACATACCATCCATAGACACTCATGACAAAATAATAGGCGTTGATGAGCATATCCCCTAACAAACCAAAAACTAACAAGATATAGACAAATACCCCAGTACTAATGATCCCTGTTGGGAATACTAGGATATTCTCCCGCATGGAGTACCAAACACTGAGAAAGCCAAAGAATACCCCAATCAACTCCAAAATGATCAAATGGGTATCGGTTCCTTGATATTGGGCAAAAATCCAATCAAAAATGGGGCTCATACTCGCTTCTGTCCGATTTAACAATTTTCATAAACAGTAAGCCCTTGTCCATCAATTCGAAGGCCTCCTTGATTTCTACTTGCAATACTTGCATCACCTTGTCGTAATCCCCATAAATTTGGGTACTCAAAGGATTCTCCAAAATGGTGAGGTCCGATGCCCTTAATTTTTTAATAAAATTGATAATTTGCTCCTCATAGGAATCCTGTAGGGGAGATAGCGTAAGCTCAACGGAAATGTTCATGAAATGGAATTGGTTTTATTTGAATTGGATAAATACCTTTTTGTCATTAACCCTGTTTTACGGCATATACACAGGTATAATCCTCAAATTCGATAAAATTGATATCGTAGAATGATTGGTCCCCATGAAACAATATCTCTGCCGTGGTCTTGGAATCTGAAAAAGAAAAGTCCTTTACATCCACGTGATGTAAAAAGCTAAGCCCGTGTTGGGCATAAATTTTATACAGTGATTCCTTGGCGCCCCAGACAATGGTGAGCTTCCGTACAATGGCATCCGAATTGGCCAAGGTCTTGTATTCCT
This sequence comes from Psychroserpens sp., assembly GCA_047612485.1. GTDB lineage: Bacteria > Bacteroidota > Bacteroidia > Flavobacteriales > Flavobacteriaceae > Sediminicola. The sequence goes on along the minus strand of JBLGAT010000013.1, from coordinate 29,764 downwards.
CCAACGGGGTAAATTTATTGGCAATCCTTAAAATTTTATCGCGCTGCATTTCTATATCTATGCCAACCTCATCAAAATCCCCCACAATAATCCCGGTGAATTCGTGGGAATGGGTTATTGAAATACGCCTCCCATCCTTTAAATGTGGTTTTCCCGCCGCGTCATAAAAAAGGTCATGGTCCGTATACCCCACAACGGCCAACAGGTGGCGTATGCTCAAAAATCCCCTTCTATGAAGTTCAGATTTCATCCCATTAAGCCTGTTCTGGCAATGTGGGGTCAATACAATATCCTTGGAAAGCTCATCCTCTGTTTCCTCTATCTTCCAGATATGCACCACAACACCAGGCCTTACTGTTATAGTTTTGTAAATAGCCATTGGTTTATTTAAGTAATTAGTACCTTTACACTCAGAATATAGCGCCAAAAAGCCCTATATAACGAAAGTAAAAATAAATTGGTAAAGAAGTAAGTAGATGGGATAATAATTAACCTTCTCCCTTCTTAATCATTGGCATTTTATAAAATTATAACAAAAAAATTGATCGCATGAGTACCAAAACTATTCCCTATGTACCAAATAAGGTAAAAGATATGTCCCTAGCAGATTGGGGTCGGAAAGAAATTCTATTGGCCGAAGCAGAAATGCCAGGCCTTATGGCCTTAAGGGAAGAATACAAGGATGAACAACCCTTGAAGGGCGCACGTATTGCTGGATGTTTGCATATGACCATACAAACGGCAGTTCTTATAGAAACCTTGATATCCCTCGGTGCAGAAGTAACGTGGAGCTCGTGCAACATATTCTCTACCCAAGATCAAGCAGCGGCAGCAATTGCGGCGGCAGGAATCCCTGTTTATGCATGGAAAGGGATGAACGAAGAAGAATTTGACTGGTGTATAGAGCAGACTTTATTCTTCGGAGAAGACCGCAAGCCCTTAAACATGATCTTGGACGATGGGGGCGACCTCACCAATATGGTGCTGGACAAATATCCAGAATTGGCGGCCGGCATCAATGGCCTGTCTGAAGAAACCACGACAGGAGTCCACAGACTTTACGAAAGGGTGAAAAATGGCACCTTGCCCATGCCTGCGATCAATGTAAACGACTCCGTCACGAAATCAAAATTTGACAATAAATATGGTTGTAGAGAAAGTGCCGTGGATGCCATAAGAAGGGCTACGGACACTATGCTCGCCGGAAAAAGAGTTGTTGTTGCAGGTTATGGCGACGTTGGCAAAGGAACGGCTGCCTCCTTTAAAGGAGCGGGATCTATAGTTACAGTTACCGAAATTGATCCTATTTGTGCACTTCAAGCAGCCATGGACGGATTTGAGGTGAAGAAAATGGAGACGGTTGTTGGTAATGCCGATATTGTAATTACCACCACTGGAAATAAGGACATCATCCAATCACATCATTTTAAAGCAATGAAGGACAAGGTGATCGTTTGTAATATTGGTCATTTTGATAATGAGATAGATATAGCTTGGTTAAACAAAAACTATGGCTACACCAAAGACCAGATCAAACCACAGGTAGATAAGTATACCATTGATGGGAAGGACGTGATCCTTTTGGCCGAGGGCCGATTGGTGAATCTGGGATGTGCCACAGGTCACCCTAGCTTTGTGATGAGCAACTCTTTCACAAACCAAACCTTGGCACAAATTGAACTTTGGAAACACAAGGATAAATATGAAAATAACGTCTACATGCTTCCAAAGCATTTGGATGAGAAAGTAGCAAAATTGCACTTGGAACGCTTGGGAGTTGAATTGGAAACCCTACGTCCCGAACAAGCAAAATATATAGGGGTCGCCGTAGAAGGGCCTTTTAAACCTGAATACTACAGGTATTAATTTCCGATAACATCGGACAATAATTATAATAAGGATCTTGAACCCTTATCTTACGCGAATTAAGATAAGGGTTAAATTTTGGTATGGCACACCAAATTAAAAACCGTGTACTCATGAATATAATTTTAACTGGAGCTACAGGGACCCTTGGCTCTAAAATTCTTTTTTCCCTCTTTGAGCAGAAGTCCCAAAGTATAAAAAAAGTTTTTTTGCCCGTCCGGAGTAAAAATTCGACCACTCCAGCGGAGCGAATACAAAAAATGCTCCACAGTGAATACATTCCCATCTTTATCAAAAACAATCTGCCCAGCATTCTAGATAGGATCCAAGTGATCGATGCTGCATATCTTTTGGAACCTACATCCTTCCTAAAGGAGGAAAAAATAGATTTTTTCATCCATTCCGCAGGTTTCGTCAACCTCTCCACGGACCATGATGCAAAAGAGGATATTTTCAAGGAAAATTTTGAATTTACCAAGAACATCTTCCAGGCCTATACCCCGTTTATAAAAAAGTTCGTCTATATCAGTACTGCCTTTGCAGCAGGTGATATCGGTGGGATCATTGACAACGACTATTCCAATGAGCACAAGGGTAAATACCGCAACCATTATGAAGCCTCCAAGCATGCTTCGGAAAAATTTTTAATGCAAGCCGGAACTGACCACAACATACCGGTACAAATTTTAAGACCTAGCGTTTTGGGAGGCAATATTAAGGACCATCCACACTTTTTTATATCAAAATATATGGTCTTTTATCTATTTGCCAAATTTTTCCACAACAGCAATTCCAAGGACCGTATTAGAATCTCAACTACGGATACAGCTGGACTGAACATTATCCCAACGGATTATGCGGCACAGGTGATAGTAAAGGCGATGGAAACGGACATTGGGCAGCTAAATATTGTGCACTCCAAAGAAACCAACCTTATGACAGGAATGTCAAAAATTTTCGATATTGTCGGGTTCGATAATTTTAGTTTCACCCCAGAAAAAATCAATGCTGTTACGGGTTTTAAATCGGAATTGGAAAAATTCTATTACGAGACCATTGGGGTACATCTTAACCCATATTTAACCTCCAAACCGAATCAATGGGATACTACCTTATTGGAAAGCATCATTCCCATACCAACCTATGATCTAGAGGAATACCTCTCCCAGACCGTAACTTTTGCAAAATCAAAAAAATTCAGAAGTCAACAGTGGTAAACTGAACATACTGAAAGTGCCCAGATTAATATAATAAAACCAAAAAACCCTCCTTGTTTCCAAAGAGGGTTTTAAATTTTAAAAGCGATGTTCCTTAAGCCTCGAAAGGTTCGATAGAAACAAAAGATTTACCTCCCGCTTTCTTCGCGAATTTTACAAGACCATCTACTCTAGCGTGCAGGGTGTGATCTTTACCAGCATAAACATTATCACCTGGATTATGTTTAGTGCCACGTTGTCTTACGATGATATTACCAGCAATGGCAGCTTGACCACCAAAAATCTTTACGCCTAAACGTTTTGATTCTGATTCCCTACCGTTTTTGGAACTACCAACACCTTTCTTATGTGCCATGATATTTTGTTTTAATTCTTAACTATTTACTTAAAGCGTCAATCAAATCGGATTTTTTCATTGAAGAAATCCCTTCGATACCTTTTGCTTTTGCCATTTCTTTCAACTCAGCAACTGTATTTTTGCTTAGGTCTTCAGAAGTAGCTGCTCCTTTTTTTGGTGCTTCAGCAACTGGTTTAGCTTCTTTCTTCGGAGCTTCCTTCTTAGCCACTTTTGTAGCGCCAGAAGCAACAATGCTCTCAATTCTAATCTCTGTCAAATACTGACGGTGACCGTTTTTCTTTTTGTAACCCTTACGTCTTTTCTTTTTGAAGACGATTACTTTGTCACCTTTAAGGTGCTTAACGACTTTCGCCTCAACAGCGGCTCCGTCTATAGCTGGGGCGCCAATTGTGATGTCCTTACCATCTTCCAACAAAAGTACGTTATCAAAGGTAACTTTGCTACCTTCTTCGTCTTGCAAGCGGTGAACATACACTTTTTGGTCTTTTGCAACTTTAAATTGCTGCCCTGCTATCTCTACAATTGCGTACATAGCGTGTATATTATTTATTAATTAAACACTGCCTATTTTATATAGGCGGGTGCAAATATACTGCTAAATTGCTAACTCACAAGTGTTTTTTTAAAATTAATAAGGTTGGCTTTTAATTTTTTCTCTTCGTTTTGAACAATTGCATAAATGCCAAGGTCAAAACCAAAGAAGTAGAAAATCCCATGATGGCTACCGTAAAGAAAACGATGCCCCCCTCTGTCTTATAATCCTTAAACCAAACCTTGGATAGCTCTTGCAAGAATCCTGTATCTATTTCCGTGGTATAGAAGGCAAAAAAGACAGTAAAAATAATGGTGGCCATAAATCCCGTAACGATCCCCGCACTGAACCCTTTGGTATAGTTAAAGGTATTCCCGTCCTGCAAACGAAGGTATTTAATGGCTTCATAAATACCGAAACCGGTTATTATCCCATTAAAAAGACTGTAAAATACATTCGTATGTAAGCCGAAAAGCGACAAAATTAAAAAGTATGCAATAAGGGAACCACTGGTGGCAATTCCAAATCTTATAGGAAGAGCAAATCTCATCATGTGCTAATAGTTTTAGTTTAGAGTTTCTAAGTTACAGAATATTCGTGATTTCTTCCAATAATACCAAATAAAGAATTATCCCATTATTGAAAAATATACAGAAAATATTCTTATTTTATGTGATAATTTATTTTATTTGCTACTAATTATAAAACTGCGAATTTAAACACTAATTACAATGAAAGAGAAATTATTATTTGCTATTTGTATGTTGTTCTTTTCAACACAAGTAGGGGCCCAAGAAGTGGCTTATGAAGAATATGACCTGGACAATGGCCTCCATGTTATTTTGCATCAGGACAATACTGCGCCTTTGGTGACCACTTCTGTGATGTACCATGTAGGGGGGAAGGACAGAACAGAAGGACGGACAGGGTTTGCGCATTTCTTTGAACACTTATTGTTTGAGGGAACGAAAAATATTGAAAGGGGCAAGTGGTTCGAAATAGTTTCTTCCAATGGCGGCAGGAACAACGCCAACACCTCACAGGACAGAACCTACTATTATGAGGTTTTTCCCTCCAATAATCTAAAATTAGGACTTTGGCTGGAATCAGAGCGTATGCTACACCCGGTTATCGACCAAAAAGGGATAGATACCCAAAATGAGGTGGTGAAGGAAGAAAAAAGATTGCGACAGGACAATGCACCCTATGGACAAATCCTTCCAGTGGTGGGCAAGAGTCTTTTTAAGAACCACCCTTATAAAGATCCCAACATAGGTTATATGGAAGATCTTGATGCTGCCACCTTGGAAGACGTAGTGGCCTACAACAAAAAATATTATGTTCCCAACAACGCCGTTTTGGTCGTGGCTGGTGACATCAATATTGGGGAGGCAAAAAAAATGATCCAGGATTATTTTGCGCCAATTCCTAGAGGGGCTACCGTTACAAGAAACTACCCCTTGGAAGATCCGATTACAACCGAGGTTGAAACTGTGGCCTACGATGCAAACATTCAAATCCCGGCCACTATTGTTGCGTATAGAACACCAGGGTTCAAGGAACGCGATGCCTATGTTTTGGACATGATATCTTCCTATCTAAGTGATGGTAAGAGTTCCAAACTCTACAAAAAGATGGTGGACGAGCAAAAACAAGCCCTTCAGATAGGAGCGTACAACATTGCACAAGAAGATTATGGCATGTACCTTATTTTTGGGCTTCCCGTGGGAGACACTAGTTTGGATGTTTTGGTTTCTGAAGCAGAAGAGGAGATTGCCAAGGTGAGAACCGATTTGATTTCTGAAAAGGATCATCAAAAATTACAGAATAAATTTGAAAACAATTTTGTGAATTCCAACTCCAGCGTAGAAGGAATAGCCGGATCATTGGCAACAAACTTCCTTCTTTACGGAGACACCTCCTTGATCAACAAGGAAATCGAAATTTACAGATCTATCACAAGGGAAGAAATGAAGGCTGTGGCCAATACATATTTAAATCCCAATCAACGTGTGGTAATCGATTATTTACCTGAAGAAAAACCAGCAAATTAATTAGAAAGATGAAAAAAATAGTTACAACCCTGGTTTTGGCATTCATGGCCCTAACCACATATGCACAGGTCGATAGAACAAAAATGCCCGAACCGGGACCATCACCTGAAATAAATTTATTAGAACCCCAACGTTTTGAGCTTAAAAATGGCTTAAAAGTTTTGGTTGTTGAAAACCACAAACTCCCGCGGGTTACCATTCAATTACAAATAGACAACCCGCCAATTGCGGAAGAAAATAAAGCTGGTGTGCGCTCTTTTGTTTCTAGCCTCTTGGGCAATGGCTCCACAAGTATTCCAAAGGATGCCTTTAATGAAGAGGTCGACTTTTTAGGAGCACGTATCAATTTTGGGTCCCAAAGCGCCTATGCGAGTTCTTTATCCAAGTATTTTCCAAGAATATTGGAATTAATGGCAGATGCCGCGATACATCCAAATTTTACTCAAGAAGAATTTGATAAGGAAAAGGACAAATTGATCACAGGCTTAAAAACCCAAGAAAAGGATGTGGCCGCCATCGCCGCCAGGGCACAGGCAGCTCTTGCATATGGGAAGGAACACCCTTATGGAGAATTCACCACAGAGGAAACCGTCAATAATGTAAACTTGGCAGATGCGAAGCAGTTTTACAGTAGCTACTTTGTGCCTGCAAATGCTTATCTGATCGTAATTGGTGATGTAAATCCTAAGGAAGTTGAGAAATTGGTGAGGAAAAACTTTACACCTTGGACCAAGGCCACCCCTCCTTCTTTTGAATACACAAAACCACAGGACGCATTGTACACACAAATTAATTTTGTGGACGTCCCTAACGCAGTCCAATCAGAAATTGCAGTAGAGAGTTTAGTAGATCTAAAAATGAGCAGTCCTGATTATTTAGCCGCTTTAGTGACCAACCAGATTTTAGGCGGGGGCGGAGAAGGTCGTTTGTTCCTTAACCTTAGAGAAGACAAAGGGTATACCTACGGGTCCTATTCCAGGTTGGGCAATGACAAGTATGCCCCATCGAGATTTATGGCCACGGCTAGTGTTCGCAATGCGGTTACGGACAGCTCTGTAGTGGAACTACTAAAAGAGATAGATAGAATCATAAAAGAACCCGTAACTGCCGAGGAACTGGCTAACACCAAGGAAAAATATATCGGTAATTTCATCATGGCCCTGGAAAAACCGGAAACCATCGCAGGTTACGCTTTGAACATTGAAACTGAGGGTCTCCCCAAAGACTATTACAAAACGTATTTGGAACGTATCAATGCCATTACCATAGAAGAGGTGCAAGCAGCTGCCAAAAAATATTTTAGCACGGAAAATGCAAGAGTGGTGGTTGCCGGAAAAGGAAGTGAGGTCCTGGATAATTTGGAGCTAGTAACTTTTAATGGCAAAAAACTTCCTGTCCATTATTTCGACAAAGAAATCAATAAGGTCGAAAAGCCCAAATACGAGGTAGCCATCCCAGAAGGGACCACGGTAAAAACCGTGCTTGAATCCTATATTGAGGCCATCGGCGGCAAGTCCAAATTAGAGGGTGTAAATTCCTTTGCCATGGTTGCGGAGGCTGAAATGCAGGGTATGAAATTGGACCTCGAGATGAAAAAAACATCAAAAGATCAATTTATGCAAGACGTTAAGGTTATGGGTAATTCCATGAGCAAGCAAGTTGTTGATGGCGACAAAGGCTATATGGTAATGCAAGGACAACGCAAGGATTTGGGTGAGGAAGAACTACAAAAATTAAAAGCGGAATCTTCCCCTTTCCCAGAGATTGACTACTTGAACGGCAATGCTTCTTTGGAAGGCATTGAAATGATAGAGGGACAAAAAGCATACAAAGTTAAAGTAACAGAAGAGAAAACATCCTTTTACAGTATAGAGACCGGTCTTAAGATACAGGATGCGATAACTGTGGAAGCACAAGGACAAACAATGAGTTCCACTTTTGGATATGGAGACTACAAGGAAGTATCGGGTATTTTGTTCCCATTCTCATTGATCCAAAGTATGGGCCCTCAAAAAATTGATTTTATCGTCAAAGAAATTAAAGTAAACGAAGGGGTAACACCTGCCGATTTTCAATAATTGGTAATTGATTTTTTGAAAAGCATCCAAGACTGGTTTAAGCAGTTTTGGGTGCTTTTCTTTTTTTGTTCACCATCCAGACCCCTAATAAGATGATCAGGGCCCCAATCAATTGGTAGGAGTTTAATTGTTCACCATCCCATACCCCCCACAATACAGCCACTAAAGGAAGTACATAGGTCACAGAGGCGGCAAAAACCGGACTGGCAATACGTATCAACTTGTTAAAGAACAAATTTGCTATTGCAGTTCCCACAATACCCAAAATAAAGATATAGGCCATAGGCAAATGCATTGCCTCATTGGACCATACTTGGGTAAAAAATCCGGAGTAGATCAAGATGATCAATGCCGGCACAAAAACCATGGCAAAACTCCCGGCAGTTACCGCCAAGGGACTTAGATGTGAAAGATGCTTTTTTATAATATTGATATTGAAGGCATAGCCCATGGCAGATAACAAAATAAAGATGGCATACCAATAATTCTGATTAGGACTAAATTCCATCCCGGCCGCAATTAGGGCCACAGTTCCCAACAATCCAACAAATATTCCCAAGACCTGTTTTTTGGTAATAATGGCGCCAAACAAAAGAGTCCCTATCAAAGCTGTGTTCAGGGGCACCAATGAATTAAAAATGGCCGTTACCCCACTATCTATCTCCGTCTGTGCAAATGCAAATAAAAATGGAGGAAAAAAGGAGCTCAAAAATCCCGCAGCAGCGATCCATTTCCATTCGGAAACCGTAATCACCTTTAAACTTTTAAAACCAATGAGCATTAAAAAGCTCCCGGCAAATACAATTCGCAACCCGCCCACCTGAACAGGGCTCAACCCCACCAAGGCCTTTTTTATAAGAATAAAAGAGGATCCCCAGATGAGGGATAAGAGTATTAAATAAAACCATTTTCTGGTCTGTTCGCTCATGCTCTAAAAATTTGACTGCAAAATTGGACTATTATACCACATAATGATTCAAACCAACTACATTTTATTTTTAGTAGTCCCCATAGCTACATTCCAATTAAAAAATGATGGCTTTTGAATAGGGATTCGAGAACGAAATATTAATTTTGTGGCACATAAAAACAAACCTAATGAGAGTATCTGCAATTGTAATGGCTTTTATCTTTAGTCTAGTGTTCCTCGCCTGTAAAGAAGAAAAAAAAGTGCCGAATAAAAACACCCAGATGAAAGAGGTCATGGCCGTTCACGATGAACTGATGCCAAAAATGGGTAAAATAGGACGCTTGGTAGGGGAATTGAACAAGTTGGAAGATTCCACAGAGGAGGGACAGTTGTATACAGAAGCAAAATTAGAGCTTCAGGAAGCCAACAAGGCCATGATGGATTGGATGAAAGAGTTGGGCGACCGCTTTGACTATGAGGAGATCTTGAAAGGCAAAGAGCTTACCGAGCAAAAACAAGAATGGCTCAATGAAGAAGAGGAAAAAGTAAAAGTGCTCAAAGAAAAAATAAACGGCAGTATAGAAAGGGCAGAGAAATTGTTGGGAAAAGAAGAGTAAAATATATTGGCAAAAAAGAGGGCGCCATGGGCCTTCTTTTTCTGTTTACTCTTTCCACCTCATTGTTTCCATAATCTTGCGAACATCTTTTTGTAAATGTACCGCTGCCGGCAAAATGGAATCGTAATTGGGTTTGATATAAAAATATAATGATCCCGTAACGAAGTGTGATACGCTGTCCGTTAAATAAAATTGGGCTTGGGAGGCGGCATTGCCCTTTATTTCATAATACATTCCATAGACCTTGTCGGTATCGTTAACAAAGGGCTGTTCCACTATGTTATCCGCTTTGGCCACATGTTCATAAGAGAATTTTTGGGCATCGGAGAGTAACTTGGGTAAATTTCCTTCCACATTTTTGTAACTTATAAATAAGGAGCCCTTCATGCCTGGATAGTCCAGGGTGAGGGCACAATCCTTTTTCAATTCCAATCTAGCCTGTTCGCTATACTCAAATTCGTAGTCACAGTCTACGTCTAATTTCTTTGTAGCCATTTCTGGATACTCCAACCGCAACATTGCCTTGGGCTTGGGGAACACTTCATCCTTGCACCCCACAAAGGAGCTTAGAAATATGACCAAGAAAATAGATTTAAAATTCATATGGCAACGATATTTTTATTTGTCTTAATCTCTTTTTATCAAGGCTTTCCACTATAAAGGTATACCCTTTAAAAAGAATCTTTTCTCCTCTTTTTGGAAAACTTCCTGCAATCTCTAAGACAAAACCGGCTATGGTTTCGGATTCACCCTTTCGTTCCTCAAAATCTATTTCGTCCTCGATCTTGGCAACCCGGTAGAAATCCTTTAAGGCCGTTTTGCCATCAAATACATAGTTAAAATCGTCCAGTTTGGAAAAAACCAAGTCTTCATCATCAAATTCATCTATGATATCCCCAACAATTTCCTCAATGATATCCTCAAGGGTCACAATTCCCGAAGTGCCGCCATATTCGTCAACAACAATGGCCAAATGGTTTTTCTTTTCTTGGAATTCCAGCAAGAGGTCATCCAGTTTCTTGTTCTCAGGAACAAAATAAGGTTCACGCACCAAGGTGGACCAATTGAACATTTTACGATCTATATAGGGCAGAAGATCCTTTACATACAGCACCCCGGTTACATTGTCAATGTTTTCCGCATACACGGGAACCCTGGAGTACCCATTCTTTTTGATCTCCTCCAAAACTTCCAAAAACTTCATGTCCACATTAAGGGCGAAAATATCTATCCTCGGCAACATGACCTGTTTGGTATCCGTATTTCCAAAGGAGACTATCCCCTTTAGGATCTTTTGCTCTTCTTTGGTGGTATCCCCTTCTGAGGTAAGCTCCAAGGCCTGCGATAAATGGTCTACACTTAAATTGGACTTCTGCTTTCCCAATCTATTGTGCAGGAAAATTGTCGCCGATCTCATGGGCATGCTCAAAGGGGTCAACAGTACATCCAATACCTTTAATGGGTAGGCCATGCTGTTCGAAAAAGTTTTTTTGTTTCTGTTGGCATAAATTTTTGGCAAAATTTCCCCGAACATTAAAATAAGGAAGGTGACCACTACTACTTCCAACAAGAAGCGTACTGATATTATGCCCAGCCACATATAGGTGATATTTGAAAAAAGCACATCACCCATATTACTGAACAACAAAACAATCCCAATATTAATGGTATTGTTGGCAATGAGTATGGTGGCCAGTAATTTTTTGGGGCGCGCCAATAATTTGACCACAATATTGCCTTTTGTGGTCTTTTGTTCCATTAATTCGTTGATATCCGTAGGGGAAAGTCCAAATAATGCAACCTCCGCTCCTGAAATCATAGCAGAGCAGACGAGCAATACTATGAGAACAACAACCTGAAGTGCAATAGCACTGTCCAAAACAATAAAATTAAGTAGTAAACTAAAGGGGTCTGGATCCAACAGTCAAAATTTAGTGTAAGTTTATTTTAGAATGGTAAATCATCATCCTCTTCAGGTGCACTGGTTTGCGGTGTTGCTTTTGGAGCGTTCGACTCAGGGGTGCCACTCTGGGAAGGTCCGGAAGACGGAGCTCCAGCCTGGGCATTGGACGAACTTTCATTTTTAGTGGTCAGAAAGGTGAATTCCTGAACGTGCACTTCCGTAGTATAGCGCGTGGTACCATCTTCTCCCTGCCATTGGCGGTTTTTTAACCTTCCTTCAACATATATTTTATCGCCTTTATTCAAGTACTTCTCACAGATTTCGGCGGCCTTGTTACGCACCACCACATTGTGCCAATCAGTGTTGGTCACTTTTTCACCGGTCTGTTTATTGGTATAGGTTTCATTGGTTGCCAAAGGAAAACGTGCAATACAGTTCCCCCCTTCAAAATAATGAATTTTAACCTCATCTCCCAGATGCCCAATCAACATCACCTTATTTAATGTACCGCTCATAGTTGTAAACTTAAATCAAAAATACTAAAATTTAAATGCATTTATAAACTCTGCTATTAAAACCGGTACGGGATATTTCTTTAGCTCCTCAAAACTGACCCCATTCCTATGTTTCTCCTCGCTTTTGACTATCCAAAATTTAGTGTGCAAATGCTGGTGGGACAGCTTGTGGACTATCGGCTTTTCATTAAACTGATAGATTTCTGAAGTTTCCATCAGTTCCAGGACCGTATCCATTGTATTGGTTATTTCTTTTATGGAATAATCCCTTTCCGTTTCCAACAAAGGGAATTCATAAAGGTTTTGCCATATCCCTTTACCCCTTCTTTGCCTTATCTCAATGGTATTGTCTTGGTCCAAGACCACCAGGTAATTAAAATACCGCTCCTTCACTTTGGTCTTTTTTAATTTTACCGGGAGGGCATCTATTTTACCTTGCTGTAATGCCGCGCAACTATCATTTAAGGGACAGTGCAGACAATAAGGGTTTTTGGGCGCGCATTGCATGGCACCAAACTCCATGATCCCTTGGTTATAGTCTGCAATTTTATTGGCATCCATTACTTTTAGGGCCAGTGCCTTAAAATATTTAATGCCCTCCGCACCATTAATAGGAAGGTCTATGCCAAAATAACGTGAAAGCACCCTGTAGACATTACCATCAACAACCGGTTGTGCCTCATTGAAACAAAATGAAGCTATGGCGCTGGCAGTATAATCCCCTATCCCTTTTAATTCTAAAAGCCCCTTATAGGTGTTTGGAAATTGCCCATTGTATTTTTTGGATACCAACTTGGCCGTGGCATGTAAATTACGTGCCCTACTGTAATAACCAAGCCCTTGCCACAGCTTTAACACCTCCTCTTCGGAAGCACTGGCCAGATCATGGACCGTAGGAAATTTGGCTACAAAACGCTCATAATAAGGCATTCCCTGCGCTACTCTGGTCTGCTGCAACATAATTTCTGAAAGCCAAATCTTATAGGGATCCTTGGTGTTCCTCCATGGTAAACTACGTTTGTTGGTCGAATACCAATGGATAATTTTTTGGGAAAAAGACATTTTTAAAATACTAAAGGACAAAAGTAAAGGTTTATAGACTTAAAATTAAGTCCTTTAAGATAAAATATTGAATTTAATTCATATATTTGCAACCCGAAAAAAACGCATAAAAAATCTATAATACAAAATGACGAAAGCAGACATTGTAACAAGAATCTCAGAAAAACTGGGTATTGAAAAAGGAGATGTACAGGCTACTGTTGAAACTTTTATGGAAGAGGTGAAAACTTCATTGGAAAATGGAGACAATGTTTACTTAAGAGGTTTTGGCAGTTTCATTATTAAAACAAGAGCAGAAAAGACTGGTAGGAATATTTCCAAAAATACTACCATCAAAATACCTTCGCACAACATTCCTGCATTTAAACCTGCAAAGGTTTTTGTTGAAGGAGTTAAGAGCAACGTACAAGTTAAATAAAGTATTAATCCTAAAGTAAATTTTTATGCCTAGTGGTAAAAAGAGAAAAAGACATAAGGTAGCAACCCATAAACGCAAGAAGCGTAGGAGAGCTAACCGGCACAAGAAAAAGTAGTTATATAACTACTTTTTCTTTTTATTAAGTTCATTGACATAGAAATTCCTTAACGGAATTTCGACGGGTTTTAACAGCCTGTTACAACTATTGTTTAATCCATTCGTCCTAACCTCGATTCATATCGTGAAGGGATGAGTATAAATTGATTCAGGTGAATAGAGAACTGATCGTAAGATCTAGTCCTGAAGCCGTCGATTTTGCCTTATTAAAGGATGGAAAACTTACAGAACTTCACAAAGAAGAAGAAAGTAACAATTTTACCGTTGGCGATATCTTAATTGCCAAAGTGCGTAAGCCGGTTACTGGATTAAATGCTGCCTTCGTCAATGTTGGTTATGAGAAAGATGCCTTTCTACATTACCACGATCTAGGGCCACAGCTTTCGACTATGTTGAAATTTGTAAAAAAATTGAGTATGGGAAAATTGAAAGATTTTACCCTGAAAGACTTTCCATTTGATAAAGAGATTGATAAGGATGGTAGCATCAATGATGTTATCAAGGCCAATCAATCTTTATTGGTGCAAATTGTTAAAGAACCCATTTCCACAAAAGGACCCAGAATAAGTTCCGAGCTTTCATTGGCTGGACGTTTTCTGGTGATGGTCCCTTTTTCCGAACGGGTCTCCGTTTCACAGAAAATAGAGAGCAAGGAAGAAAAAGAAAGGCTAAAAAGGCTCGTTAAGAGCATAAAGCCCAAAGGATTTGGCGTTATTATAAGAACAGTTGCAGAAGGCAAAAAAGTAGCCGAACTGGACAAAGATCTACAGAACTTACTGACCAAATGGACAGTAATGTGCAAAAAATTGTATAAAGCTCCACATCCATCCAAAGTCTTGGTTGAGTTGAACCGTGCATCTTCCATTTTAAGGGATGTATTCAACGATTCCTTTACGGGAATATATGTAGACGATGAAACGCTTTATACCGAAGTAAAAGATTACGTGCAAGAAATTGCACCTGAGAAAGAATCTATTGTAAAGCTGTACGATTCCAATGTTCCAATTTTTGAAAAATTTGGAATAGATCGGCAAATTAAAACCTCCTTTGGCCGCACCGCCTCTATGAGTAAGGGTGCGTACTTGATCATAGAACATACCGAAGCGCTCCACGTAGTGGACGTTAACAGCGGTAACCGTTCGAACAAAGCAAAAAATCAAGAAGATACGGCACTGGAAGTAAATTTGTTGGCAGCCTCTGAAATTGCAAGACAATTGCGATTGCGGGATATGGGAGGTATTATCGTTGTAGATTTCATCGATATGTCCAAACCTGACCACAGAAGGAAACTTTTTGATCACCTTAGGGATGAGATGAAAGATGACCGTGCCAAACACAAAATCTTGCCCCCGAGCAAGTTTGGACTCATACAAATTACAAGACAACGGGTTAGGCCAGAAATGAACATCAAAACCAGTGAGGAAAATCCGAATGCCCCAGGGCAAGAAGTGGAAGCCCCAATTGTTTTGATCGAAAAAATCAATTCAGACCTAGAAAAATTGTTGAAAGGCCCTGCAAGTGCAAACGGGATTATATTGAATATACACCCATTTATTGCAGCCTATATTAGCAAAGGGTTCCCATCTATCCGTTCCAAGTGGTTTTTGGAACATAGGAAGTGGGTAAAAATCCAACCAAGGGATGCCTATACGTATCTCGAATACCGATTTAAGAACAAAGACGGTAAAACCATATATTAATAAAAAGCGACTCCAAAAACGGGGTCGCTTTTTTTGTTTGCAGTAGCTACTACTTGTAAAAATATATTTCCCTTAACAAGAACTTACTGGGTAAGTGCCTTTTTTTTCCTTGCCCTCCCAATAATTAAATATCTTGGTTATATCTCTTTTTAGGAGCTGCTCATCTAAGGTAGGCTATGTATGTCCTATGAAAATAATGCTATTGCAATATGTGGTGTAGGAATTGCCGGGATCGCTACAACCTATTACCTCATAAAAAATAATCCATCATATGAAATTATCCTAGATTCAAAAAAAACCATAAAGGCAGATACTCTAGTAATTGCATCGGGCCACTTTATCAATCATGTTGCAAATATGATTGGATTACAACTGCCAATTGAAAACATACTTCAACGCAAGTTTATAATTCCCGATCCTAAAAATATTATCCCAAGGGATATGCCCTTTACCATTTTTGCCGATGCTCAATATTTAAACTGGTCAAAAGAAGAAAAGGACTTTTTCGCTTCACAAGAAAAATACCAATGATTGTTGGAAGAACTTCCAGGAGGCCTGCACGTTAAACCCGAAGGGGAAGGCATCAAATTAGGATGGGCCTTTAACACAAAAAATAAACTTCCACAATGGATACTCCTTTTGCCGATATTTTCCCCAAGCAGTGCTCAAGGGAGCCAGCAGTTTCATCCCTCAACTGATTGAATACGAAAATGATATTCCCACCCCAATAACGGAATACGCGGGGTATTATACCCGAACTAAAAAAAATTGGCCTCTTATCGGGCCCACCGAAATGCCAAATGTATTTTTAATAGGGGCACTTTCTGGCTACGGTACTATGACCGCTTGTGCAGCTGGCCAACTCTGTTCCAAATATATATTGAACGCAACCGATTTACCCGATTATGCACCCTACTTTCACCCCAATAAATATCAGAATCCAGATATTGTTAAAGAAATTAATGCAATCAAAAGTGATGGGCAATTATAATAACCCTATTGCTTATTATTTATACGTAATTGCCAGAGCACAAACACCTCAAGGACCAAAACTGGAAATCCCTGTAATCAACTATCTTTAGGCTAATAAATTTATATTACTGCCGAATTTTATGCAACCATAAAACACGGACTGTGATTACTATTTTGATTATGAATAAACGCCCAACCTTCTTTCTTTGCCTTTCTATGTTATTTATAGCCGTTTCATGTGATCGGTTTAAATCTGAAAAAGCATCCGACCCCTCAAACAAGAATGTAGTATTTGACGAGAGTTCGCCCAATTTACTAAGTGGGATTACTCCTCTTTTTGAAAACGGTGATGTCAATGCGGTAATTGAGATCCCATCGGGGACCTTGGAAAAATGGGAGTTAAATAAGTCAACCGGAAAGGTCGAATGGGAATTGGCAGATAATAAACCCAGGATCATAAATTATTTGGGTTATCCCGGAAACTACGGAATGATCCCACGCACCTTACTGTCTAAAGAAAATGGTGGAGATGGGGATCCTCTGGATGTACTGGTCCTTGGACACCCAGTAGAAAGAGGGAGTATTTTGAAATGTAAAATAATCGGGGTGCTATACCTCATGGATAGAGGGGAGCAAGACGATAAATTAATTGCCGTTTCAGCAAATTCTCCCCTGTATGAAGTAAATAGCATTTCTGAATTAAATAAAAATTATAACGGCATTACAGCAATAATTCAACTGTGGTTTACGAATTATAAAGGTCCGGGAAAAATGGAATCTAGAGGATTTGGGGAAAGAAATAATGCTACAGAAATACTCATAACAGCTATTCACGACTATGAAGCTCGTGAAACCAAGCACAACAATCAATAAAAGCCCTTAAAACAAGGGTTCTTTTTATGGTAGAGCTTACGTTAACCAGCAAGCCATTGACAATGTAGTTCTAGAATATTTGCCAAAGTTTGATATGCCCTTAATTTTTGTAAATTGATAGTTAATAATCCGAATCCGTCAAATGAGTTCTAAAAAAGCAAAAGAAACCTATGTTGCCTTTCTACGGGGAATCAATGTTGGTGGCCACCATAAGGTTCCTATGTCAGAGCTAAAAAAAGAATTTCAAAAATTGGGTTTCGAAAACATAGTTACCTTATTGAACTCGGGCAATATCATCTTTGAAAGTTCAAGTGATAATACATCGAGCCTGGAACAGCAGATTTCAACACATTTGGAAAAAGCCTTTGGTTTTCCCATTCCGACCATCGTTAGAACATCGGGATTTCTTGGTGACTTATTGATACATAATCCCTTCATAGATATAGAACGCACCAAAGACATTCGGTTATATGTTTCCTTTTTGAAGGAAAATAATGACACGGATTTGAAACTCCCTTGGAAAAGCCCCGACAACTCTTATATAATAATCGAAAAAAGGGATCGGACCATTATCAGTGTATTGGACCTATCCGTTTCAAAAACCCCGAAGGCCATGGAATCCATGGAACACCATTATGAAAAGGAAATTACCACCCGGAATTGGAATACCATTGAACGGATAGGTAAAAAATTACAACCTTATACTAACCCAGAAAGAGGTTAATTGCCACTTGCTTTTTTGTTTATCGCCCACTCTATTATTGTGCTTTTTTATTCTAATTTACTAGAATAGAGTAAATTAGACATATCAATACATTGTTTGAAGTCTCAACTGGTATTGGATAACAATATTGATGCGAACCTAAAGGCTGTCTCTAACGCCTGAAGCAATTCCTTTAAGCAATCTAAAAAGTTAATACCATGTGGGAAAAAAAACTTGTCCTTTACGATGAACTTGTATCCAAATGCCCAAGATTTGAGAGAAAGGGCAAAACCATGCCCTATACCTCTGCCAATGGATACATGTTTTCACTACTGAATAAAAATGGAGAATTGGGAATCAGGTTTTCCAAGGACCAACAGGAAAAGTATATAACGGAATTAAATACTTCCGACTTTAAATCCCATGGAGCTGTTATGCGAGGTTATGTATTAATACCAGAAAAAATGTGGAACAAGTTGAACGAACTTGCCAAATACCTAAATGAAAGTTATGATTATGTAATGTCCCTTGATCCAAAATAAAACCAACAGCATATTGAGTGCATCTTTAATATCAAAACCATAGGTTTGGAATTGAAAGACCCGCTTTAATTTTAAAGATCAACTAAACCCGCCTATACTGAATGAAAGCCATTGTTTTTAGCACTTACGGAACCCCTGAAGATCTTGAGCTCAAAGAGGTGGAAAAACCAACCCCAAGAGACAATGAAATTCTTGTAAAGATACATGCCTCCTCCATAAATGATTGGGACTGGGCCTTACTTAGAGGAAAGCCTTTCGTCAACCGATTGGCCTTTGGGCTTTTTAAGCCTAAAAAACTGAAGACACTCGGTATTGACATTTCGGGGACAGTGGAAAGCCTAGGCAAAAATGTTACAAAATTCAGAGTGGGCGATGAAGTCTTTGGTGACCTGTCCAATAGAGGTTTTGGCGGGTTTGCAGAATATGTTTGTGTAGAGGAAATGGGGTTGGAGTTAAAACCGAGCAAAATGACCTTTGAAGAAGCTGCGGCTATCCCCCAAGCGGGCGTTCTAGCCATTCAAGGCTTAATCGATAAAATTAACATAAGACCGGGGCACCACGTATTGATCAACGGTGCCGGGGGCGGAAGTGGTACTTTTGCCATACAGCTGGCAAAACATTTGGGCGCAACAGTGACCGGAGTGGATAAAGCCAGTAAGTTTGATACTATGCGATCCTTAGGTGCAGACCATGTCATAGACTATACAACCGAGGATTTTACCCAAAATGGAGAGGTTTACGATTTAATCCTCGATTTTGCCGGACATCATCCACTGCTGGATTATAAGCGGGCTTTAAATAAAAAAGGGAAATATATCTTGGTTGGCGGAGCAACGTCACTCATTATAAATTGTCTTCTTCTGGGAACCTTTATTTCCTTCTTGGGAAGCAAAAAATTTAAGATCCTTGCGCATGAACCAAACAAACACCTGTCCAAAATCAGTGCCCTATATGAAGCTGGTACATTGAGACCAATCATAGACCGTATCCTGCCCTTAAGACAAGTGCCACAGGCCTTGCATTATTTTGGTGAAGGCCTCTGCAACGGAAAAATAATAATTTCTATGGCCAACGATGCCGTATAAAACCACATTGTAATCGAACTTCTATTTTCTAATTATTGTGTCATCAATCCCTTAAAATGAATACCTTAGAGTCAACAAAATATTAAGAACTGATGAAAACTGATTGGTTAAAAATCGTATTGATCTGTAGTTCCATTGTAATTGCGGGGTACTTTATTGGCAACATGCATAAAACAGGCAAAAAGTATGATCGTTTTGTGCAAGTAAAAGGTCTTTCTGAGCGGGAGGTAAATGCAGATCTCGCTGTTTGGCCCATCAATATAACCCTTACTGGCAATGATCTGCAATCACTAAAAAGTGATATTGAATCACAAAATACTGACGTTTATAAGTTCTTTATCGACCAAGGGTTCGATCAAAATGAACTGACCAAGGGCAACACCAATATTAACGATGTCCGTGCGGATATATATAATTCCAATTTTCAGAACAACGCATTCCGATATTTGGCCAAGTCTGAATTTACCGTCAGAACGAATGATATCGACAAACTTCAAAAAGCACTTTCAGAGTCTTTGGAACTCATGTCCAAAGGCATCATACTTGGATCCAAAAATACCTGGAGGCCCATAGAATACATTTTTACTGGCCTGAACGAGTTGAAACCACCGATGATAGAGGAAGCGACTAAAAATGCCAGGGAGGTTGCGGAGAAATTTGCCCGCGATTCCGATGCAGAGGTCGGAGAAATAAGAATGGCAAGTCAAGGTCTTTTTAGCATTACCGACAGGGATGAGAATACGCCCCAGATCAAATTGGTGCGGGTGGTATCCACCATTGACTTCCAGTTGGAAAATTAACGTAGTTTTTTGTACACCAGCTCTAAAAATTGGGGAACTGTATGACTAAATAGCCCTCAAAGCAGATGATTAACATATCATTAAATTAAAACTATGAAAAAAAGAAGGATCAAAAGATGGTATCAAGCGGGAATACCAATTTACGTCTTGCTCCTTTTTTTAGTTTTAATCACCTCATGTAACGGCCAAGACAAAACCAATGTGCCACCAAACAGCTCCGAAAGCCATACGAATAAATCCAAAACAATCCCCAACAGTACCTCAGCATCAGAATACGAACTGGCCACCCAAAAATATGGAATGCCATTACTTACCCCTCCAAGAATAACCGATTTTGTACGAAGGATATTTCAAGATAAACGTGGAAATCTATGGTTTGGGACCAATGGCGATGGGGTCATCCGCTACAAAGGGGATTCGCTCCAGTATTTCTCTCTTGATGAGGGGTTCGGCGGGGTTGCGGTACGAGGTATTGTTGAGGATAAAAAAGGCAATGTATGGTTTGGGACCGAACGGGGGATAACCAAATATGACGGAACATCATTTACAAATTTTACAAAGAAGGGTGGCCTTATCAATAATGATGTATGGAGCATGGCAATAGACAGGAGGGGAGTCCTCTGGATAGGCACTTTGCAAGGGGTAAGTCGGTTTGATGGGGAAGCGTTCACTCCATTTGCCCTACCCGAAGCTAAACCTGATTATACCAGAGGGGTTACTAGCGCCAAGATAGTCCATAGTATCATGGAAGACAGCAAGGGAAAGATGTGGTTTGGCACCAATGGGGGTGCCTATAGCTATGATGGCAAGTCCTTGACCAATTTTTCGGAGAAGAATGGCTTGTGCAACAATAATGTGAACAGTATTTTAGAGGATAAGGACGGCAACCTATGGTTTGCTACTACACACAAGGGGATTTGTCGTTTTGATGGAAAATCCTTTACCAATATGAGCGACCAGTATGGCCTCAACGGCATAGAGGTATGGAATATTTATCAAGATCATAAAGGTGACATTTGGTTCCCTGTAAAAAGTTTTGGGGTGTATAGATACGATGGCAAATCATTTGCCAATTTCCGCGAAAAGGACGGTCTCGCCAGTGATGCGATTCAGAGTATTTTTGAAGATAAAGAGGGACGACTTTGGCTAGGAGGTTGGTTGGGACTCAATCGTTACGATGGCACCTCATTTTTCAAAGTTTCTACAATGGATGGTCCTTGGGCCAAATAATTAAGATAATATGAATTATAGAAAAGCGGAAATCAAGGATTTGGATGAATTATCCGCATTGTTCGATGCTTATAGGGTTTTCTATCGCAAGGAGACAGATATTGCAAGTGCCAAAAACTTTCTGGTGGAAAGAATTTTAAAAAACGATTCCGAAATTTTTGTTTCGGAAAACTCTGAACACCAATTAGTTGGATTTGTACAGTTATACCCGCTATTCTCTTCTGTTCGCATGAAAAAATTATGGATATTGAACGATTTATTCGTAAACTATGACTCTCGTAAGAAGGGTATTTCCTTGGGATTGATTGACAAAGCCAAAGAACTTGTTGAAAAATCGGATGCTTGTGGCATGTTTTTAGAAACTGAAAAATCCAATTTGGTTGGCAATAATTTATATCCAAAAGCCGGGTTTGAATTCAATCAAGACTCCAATTATTATGAATGGTATCGTAAATAACTACGCTACACCCTAAATAATACTTAGGGCAATGGTGCTAAAATAAAGAGTTATGATCATACAACACAAAAGACTTTATATCATCCTGCTTACTGCGGTAAGTATATTGCTTATTCCATTACTGGCAATGCAGTTTACGGCGCAGGTGAATT
Organism: Psychroserpens sp.; assembly: GCA_047612485.1. GTDB lineage: Bacteria > Bacteroidota > Bacteroidia > Flavobacteriales > Flavobacteriaceae > Sediminicola. The sequence goes on along the minus strand of JBLGAT010000013.1, from coordinate 7,603 downwards.
GGACGCTGTCCGATTTTGTGGTCGCCGGAGCATTACTATTGGGGACAGGTTTAATGGGCGAACTCATCTTAAAAAAGGTAACCATAACTAAATATCGAATTGCGCTTTGCGCAGCACTTCTAATAGGCTTTCTCCTCATTTGGGCAGAGCTTGCAGTGGGTATATTTGGTTCCCCACTAGCCGGACAATAGACGGCACCATAAATTCGCTACTGTTCTTCTTAATATTTTGTTCGTCAAATCACCTGTAATTAAACAAGATTATTCATAGTAAGCGAGCCATAATTTATTACTTGAATTAAGCCCCTAGTCCTAACCAAGCAAAACATAGAATCGGCCTGAAAAATATAAATACGTTGATTGATCTAAGCCATACCATTGAAAATGGGCTTATCACCTATAAGGGTCTGCCCGCTCCAATTATATGCGATTACCTGAGCAGGGAAGAATCAAAAAAAATATATGATGAAGGCACTGAATTTAATATTGCAAAAATCGAAATGGTCGCTAATACGGGAACCTATATTGATTGTCCATTTCACCGATTTAAGGATGGAAAAGATTTTTCACAAATTGGATTAGAACGATTTACGGACCTCGATGCTATTGTCATTCGCGTGCCCTATTCCAAAACTTTGGCAATCACCGAAGAACATATAAAACCTTTCCAAATAGAAAATCGAGCTGTACTGTTCCATACAGGTTGGGACCAATTTTGGAATACCGAAAAATACTATGAAAACAATCCCTATCTAACAAAAGGCGCAGCCGAATATTTAAAAAATTCCAACGTAAAACTAGTAGGAATTGATTCCCTTAATATTGACAATGTAGCTAAAAATTCCCGCCCCGTACATACTATACTTCTAGGGGCCGAAATTCTAATCGTGGAACACCTCTGCAATCTGGATTCCTTGCCAATGGAAGGTTTTAAGTTTAGCGCAATACCTCCTAAAATAAAAGGGATGGGATCTTTTCCGGTAAGGGCAATGGCCAATATAGCGGTAAAATAACCACATATAAAAGAGCTTAAAGTACTGTAGGCCATGTGACTTTACTAAAATTTTTGATATATTTAGTTTGATCGTCACCTCGAAATGTACTGATGTATTGAGCTGTTATCTTGGATAATTATTGATTGTTTATGACTAAGAACCAACTCGTATGAAAAGGGAAATACGAATCCGTCTTTAGTATAGTTAAACCATTATTTACGAATTGAATAGGACCATTGGAAAAATTTCAAATACATACCGACCCAAAAGTTCAAGCAGTATTTGATGAGTATCCGGTTGCAGTTCGCAAGAAATTGATGAACCTCAGAAGCATCATCATTGAAACTGCGAAGGAAATAGAGGAGGTTACCAGTATGGAAGAAACATTAAAGTGGGGAGAACCAAGCTATTTAGTTAAAAAGGGCAGTACCATTCGAATCGACTGGAAACCCAAGACCCCTGATCAGTATGCGATCTACTTTAAATGTACCAGTGCTTTGGTCCCAACATTTAGGATGGTTTACAATGGGCTATTTAACTTTGAGGGAAACCGTGCCATAACTTTTCAAATGGAGGAAAAAATCCCAACTATGGAATTAAAAAATTGCATTAGAGCCACCTTAAGATATCATAAAGTAAAACAGCTGCCCACTTTGGGAATTTGACCATTATATACGGTAAACTAAAATGAACCCGTTTACCATAGCGACCATTTTAAAAATCAATATCATATGAAAATATTTTTTACCTTATTGGGTATAATACTAATTTCATCCAATATTATGGCACAGAACAAGCATCCAATGAAGATAGCAATGGTCAGCGTCTTTGTTGAAGACCCTGTAAAAGCATTTAGGCACTATACAGAGGTTCTTGGCTTCGAGGAGGTCATGTACTCACCTGAGAACTATATCGCCATTGTAAAGTCTGCCCTAGACCCCAACGGCACCTCCCTGCTCTTGGAACCAACAGAGCCAGGAGGGATAGAAGTTGCCAAAACTTATAAGAATACATTATATAAAACGGGTATTCCGGTCATCACCTTTAGCACTTCCGATATCCAAAAGACCGTTGATGAACTAAAGGGGAAAGGGGTTTCCTTTAAAAAAGATCCGGCAAAAACCGGCTATGGCTTTGAAGCTGTTTTTGACGATGACAATGGAAATTACATCCAATTGATCCAATTTAATTAAAATGGAATAGGATATGCTTACCGATATCAACCCGAAATTACCCATGCGCAATAAAAATGTTACACGGGAATTCTACCTAAATATGTTAGGCTTTACCGAATTTGGCAGTGCGGCTTATAATGATTATTTAATGCTGGAGAAAGACAGGGTTCAAATTCATTTTTTTGCATTTAAGGAGCTCGACCCAAAAGAAAACTATGGACAAGTTTACATCAGAACCGACAACATTGACAAATTTTACCAGTCACTAGTAGATAAAAAAACAAGTATACATCCAAATGGACCCTTAGAAATAAAACCATGGGGCCAAAAGGAATTTTCTGTTCTGGACCCAGACAACAATCTTTTAACGTTTGGGCAAAGCCTTTAAAACAAATTGAAAATGCGCATATAAATATGAAATTCATATGCGCACTTTCGTAATAAGTTGCTAGGTCTTTAAAAATCTGATAGCTATTCCTCTTCCATTTCCTCTAGAACTTCTACCTTTTCTTCAACCGAAGTAGTAGATTTTTCTATCACCTTAAATTGCTCCAATTGTTCTTCCTCTCCCGTAAAGTAAGGAAACACGTCCATAATGGGGGATTCGGTAATCGCAGGGACGGTGTAGTCCCCTGTAGTGCCCTTCATGGCCTCTATGGTGTTGTCATAGGCTTCTTTTACATCATTGGCCTGTACCAACATATAAATATTGGTCTTGCGTTCCTTCCCACTGTTTTCATCAAAGGCGATCAAGGCCACTTTGGACTTAAACCAGCGGTCGGAATTTTCTACCGGATGCACCTCCGATAAATTGGCGACTTTAATATTGGTGATCAAAAACTCCTCGCTCGTATAGGCGGCCATCTCTTGGTTGATTCTAGCTTCTGCCTCCGTATAGGATATCGCATCCAATAAATAAGATTCCGTGGTAACTTTTTGTTCTCCAGTCTCTTGTATTTTTCTGTATTTTACTTTGCACTCATACCAGGTTACGCTCATGTCTTTTTTTTAGGATACCAAATATAACGGTTAAAAAAGGCCTACTGTAAAATCCGGATAATAGATATCCACAAAATATATTCTGCTTGTTTTTTTGCAAGAATACAGAGTCAGAAAACTTTAATGGAACACGGCAAAATGTTCCTGCAATAAGGGTCAGGGAATATTATCCGGGAGCATTCCAACCTTTAAAAAAATGAAATTGAAGAATAAGCAATCTTGTTTAGGTAAATAATTTTTCAAATATTACCTACTTCCTAAAAAATCACTTTGCCATTTCTTCAAATGGACTTAGCTTTGGAACAGTCCAACAATAACCATGCTCAAGAAAGTACACCATATAGCCCTTATCTGTTCCAATTACCCCGTTTCAAAAGCATTTTATACAGAGATCTTGGGGTTGGAGGTACTACAGGAAACCTTTAGGGAAGCTCGGCAGTCCCATAAACTGGACCTCGCCCTACATGGGGAATATATTTTGGAACTCTTTTCGTTTCCTAACCCTCCAAAACGCCCCTCCCGCCCAGAGGCCACTGGCCTGCGACACCTCGCTTTTGAAGTGGACAATATCCAAGAAGAGATTAATAGATTGAATGCATTGGGCGTTGCCACAGAACCCTTACGAACAGATGAGTTTGCCGGAAAGCAATTTACTTTTCTTGCCGATCCCGATGATCTCCCCATAGAACTATATGAACAATAACGGTTACATGGATTTCTCACGTCCAACCTACACTCTAAAAGAAGCTACCAAAAAATTGGAGGGCTATTGCGCCTATCAGGAGCGGTGCCATAAGGAGGTGGTGCAAAAATTACGCGATATGCGCATGATCCCCGACGCGATCGACCAGATTGTGGTACATCTTATAGACCACAACTTTTTAAACGAGGAGCGCTTCGCTATGAGCTATGCAAGGGGGAAGTTCAATATTAAAAAATGGGGTCGCAATAGGATCACCCAAGAATTGAAACAACGGGCAATCTCCAGATACATCATCAAAAAAGCAGTGTCCCAATTGGACACTCCCGCCTATCTGGACACCTTGGATGCCCTTGCTAAAAAAAGATTGGATGCCATTAGGGAGACCAACATCCAGAAAAGAAGAAAAAAACTCGCTGATTACCTCCTCTACCGTGGGTGGGAAAGTCATTTGGTGTATGAAAAGATCACCGAACTCATCAAATAAAAAACGCTTCTTTTCAGCTAAAAAGAAGCGCTCAACTCTTATAAATATTTTATTCCCTATAGGTTAAAGGAAGCTCCGATACTGAACACAAACTGGTTGTTCAATTCTTGTTCCGCACTAAGGTCACTATTATCATACTTGGCCAAAGGCACCGCAAATTCCATAAACAAACCAAAACCGTCCGTAAAGAAATATCTAGTACCCAAATGTCCGCCAAAATTGCGTAGGCCCAAGCTCAGACCGGGATAGACATCCACTTGGTTGCCCAATTGGAAAACGCTTCCCAAATTGGCATTGAACCTTGCCCGAACATCAACCCTATCGTCAAATTTAGGATCAAATTCAGGGGTGGTTTCCCCAACGCCCAAAATATAAGTAGCAGTAAAACCAACTGAAAAATTTTCTCCAAGGCCCGCATCATACGTGGTCACGATGCCTGTTCCATTATCCTGAAAATTGGCCCCTACTTGGAACTTGGAATCACCCTTGCCTTCAAAAGCCTGGCCATTCGCGAAGGTCGCTCCTAAAACAAACGCCAAAAAAACTACTCCTTTTTTCATATAAATTTCTTTAGTACTATCGGGTTACGAAAATAAGTTGCAAATGTATTTATTTCCTTGAAATAAACACTATCCCACCAGTTTGTTTGTTCGTTTTATAGCCTGCTCATTTTTCCAATCGATCCACTTCTGCCCTTTTACCTTGCGCATGAACTGATCGTAATACCGCATTATCAAAACGTTGTATAAAGCAGCTCCCAGATTTTTAGGGTTGCGGGCAATGGCACGTAGGCTCATGGAAAAACCAGGGGTAATATACCGCATAAAGTGCCAATATCCCTCAGGCATATACAACACCTCCCCATGTTGTAATAGGGTCTTATAGCCCTTTGCATTCTTTAGGGCGGGCCATTGTTCTAGGTCCGGATTGGAAAAATCAATGCTCTCATGGGTGATCAGTGCGTGAGGTACTTTGTACAGATACCTGTTCTCGGACTGGGGAAAAAGGATGATTTCCTTTTTCCCCTCAAAATGAAAATGGAAAATATTGGCCAGATCAATGTCATAATGCATAAAGGTAGATGAGTTTCCCCCACCAAAAAACAACATGGGCAGGCCCTTCATCAATCGCAAGCCAAAATCTGGGAAGGTAAAATCGTGCTGCAACTCGGGCACCTCCTTTAAGACATTCCATAAAAAGATACGATACTTGGTAGGCTCAGCCTTTAGTAGGTCAATATAGTTCGCCATCTGCATTTTGGCGTGTGGCTCATTGAACCCATCCCTATGGCGCACAGGCCTATCATCGTACAAGGGTACCGTTTTATGGCCGGCCACCTGCTTCATATATTCCAGGTTCCATTTGGAATAGGCGGGCCACCCCTCAATAAACCGCTCTATAACGACCGGTTTTTGTGGCTTAAAGTATTGTTCTATAAAATCTTCCTTGGTAATGGTCTTTACCCGGGGTATGTCCTGTAAATTCAAACGCTATAGATTAGCCTAAACTTCTAAATTTAATTCCCCAACCCAGGTCACTTATAACAGCGACCAAAGGTCTATTCCGAAAGTTTTGCCTTTTGCTTGGCGCTTTCGTTGCGTTCTATTTTATGTCCCGGTCTGCTCCATTTAGGTTTTTCACCCAACGTTTGGAATTGTGAATCCTGGGCCTCTACAGTTTTAGGTTGTGCTACCTTGGTAAATGCCTTTTGTGGATTTAAACCCAAGAGTTTGAACATTTCCATATCCTGGTTGACATCAGGGTTAGGGGTGGTCAATAATTTATCCCCGGCAAATATTGAATTTGCCCCGGCAAAGAAACACATGGCCTGCCCTTCCCTACTCATCTCCGTACGTCCTGCGGAAAGCCTTACCTGGGTCTCCGGCATTACAATACGGGCGGTAGCCACCATACGTATCATCTCCCAAATAGCAATGGGTTCAATATTCTCCATAGGGGTACCTTCCACGGCCACCAAGGCATTGATCGGCACCGATTCTGGCTGAGGGTCCAAAGTGGCCAAGGCTACCAGCATTGCTGCCCTATCCTCAATCTTTTCCCCCATTCCAATGATACCACCGCTACAAACGGTCACATTGCTCTTTCTTACGTTTCCTATGGTGTCCAAACGGTCCTTAAAGGCCCTAGTGGAGATCACATCCTTGTAATAATCCTCAGATGTATCCAAGTTGTGGTTGTATGCGTACAACCCGGCCTCCGCCAAACGATGTGCCTGGTTTTCCGTAATCATTCCCAAGGTACAGCAAACCTCCATATCCAACTTGTTAATGGTACGTACCATCTCCAAAACATCATCAAATTCAGGTCCGTCCTTCACATTTCTCCATGCAGCTCCCATACACACCCTGGAACTCCCGGACGATTTGGCACGCAAGGCCTGAGCCTTAACCTGCTGAATCGACATTAAATCATTGCCCTCCAAATTTGTATGGTAGCGTGCCGCTTGCGGACAGTACCCGCAATCTTCGGGACAACCCCCAGTTTTTATGGACAACAAGGTAGATACCTGAACCGTGTTGGGATCGTGGAATTTACGATGTACCGTTGCGGCCTCGTACAGCAATTCCATTAATGGCTTATTGTGAATTTCAAGAATCTCCTCTTTGGTCCAGTTGTGCTTTACTTCGCTCATAGATATATATTGTCTGGGGCTTTCCGCTGTCTACATGTTCCTGCAAGGCATTTGAAACCATGTAGAAGAAAATAGCGGTCGGGCTGTGCACTTTATCTTTTCTTTTATCGGGAAGCCATCAACTGCAATTCGAGGTCCCAAAAGAAAAGGATGCCGTTACCATCCCTAAGCCAAAAGTTCAAATTAAAAATCAAAAATAGCCTATTTACAAATCATATCCCAATAAACAAATCTGATAATATGATGTTCCAAGGCAAAAAAGCCTGTGGATCATAGGGATTCCACAGGCCTTCAAAAGGTTATATAAGTACAGAGCTTTATTCGGTGTCCGTTTTGCTCTCGGTTTTTTTAGAGGAGGTTTCTGCCTCTTCTGCTTCTATTTCCTTCCCCTTCAAATATTCGGGCAATTGCATCCCCGCCATATTGAACATTTCCTGTAATGGGGGCACGGATTTGTACATCCCGGAAATAAAATTAGCCGTAGAACCTTTGCCATCCGCAGTTTTAGAACCGGAATCCCAAACGGTCACCTTATCAATTTTAATATTTTTAATGGCTTCGGCCTGTATCCTTACCAATTCGGGCAATTTATCGG
>JBLGAT010000012.1:0-46036 GCA_047612485.1 Psychroserpens sp. | reverse complement strand
ACTTAAAACTTAAGGTGGCTCTGGCGATGGGGCCCACCCCTTTCCATTCCGAACAGGGAAGTTAAGCCCATCTGCGCCGATGGTACTGCTATACCAAGTGGGAGAGTAGGTCGCCGCCTTTTTTTGAAGAACCCTTCATCTAACGATGAGGGGTTTTTTTATGACCAATTATGAAATAATAGTGCGTTGGAGATCATATATGTCCTATGGACTCCTAGAATACCCCTGATAGTTGCTATTAAATAACATTCCGCACGTACTCATTTATGCCCCTAGTATTGTCCTAATTATCATTTGGTTACACCAGCCACCATTAAAACTCTGCCCATCCACTATTTCTATTGCTTTTAGGTATATTGTAGCACAATTTAAAATTTCCCAGCCCTATGAAACGTAATTATCGAGTGGTAGCACTGATTTTGGTGACATTCTTTGTGATCTCCTTTTTGACAAACATATTGGGAGCCCTTAATCCCAGTGTATCCATAAGTTTTGACCTGAGTGAGACCATGGCTGGGTTTTTGCCATTTGCTTTTTTTATAGCGTACGGAATTATGTCGATTCCTGCTGGTTTTATCTTGGAGAAATACGGGGAAAAGAAACTCTTGGTCGCCGGGTTGGCATTGGCATTCTTAGGATCTATTCTATTTGTTGTCTTCCCTTCTTTTCCAATTTTTATAATCAGTTTATTCGTCATAGGAACTGGAATGGCCGTTTTGCAGGTGGTGATCAATCCTTTGCTCAGGGTAGCTGGGGGAGAGGAGAATTTTGCCTTTACTTCGGTATTGGGACAATTAATGTTCGGGGCGGCTTCGTTTATTAGTCCCTTGGTGTATTCATACTTGGTGCTAAACGTCAACAAAAACAAGGAAGGATCTTCTGTATTGGTAGATTTTCTTTCCAAGATTGTCCCCAATGATATGTCTTGGGTTTCAATGTATGCCATATTTGCCATTTTAAGCTTGCTTTTAATAGTCATAGTATGTTTTGTTTCCTTGCCCCGTATCACATTGGCCAAAGAGGAAAAAGTGGGTACCAAGGATATTTATTTTTCTCTGTTCAAAAACAGAATGGTCATAATGTACTTCTTTGGCATATTTGCCTATGTTGGTGCGGAACAGGGAATTTCATATTGGATGTCCAAGTTTTTACAGGTGTATCATGGCTTGGATTTTGAAACAATTGGTGCTGGGGCCGTAGCCAATTTTTGGGGATTAATGACCATAGGAGGCATTTTGGGACTTGTACTGCTCAAAATTTGGGACAGTAAGCTGGTGTTGCGGACTTTTGCTGCTTTATCCATTGTTTGTTTCGCGGGAGCGCTGTTCGGGGACGCTTATATTTCGCTTTATGGATTTCAATTAAGTGGATTTTTTCTTTCCGTTATGTATCCTATCATAGTTTCGCTCGCATTAAATTCGATCAGGGATCATCATGGTTCCATGGCGGGAATATTAATGACCGGAATTATGGGAGGGGCAGTGGTGCAGTTATTGATCGGATTGATCAGCGACTTGGTTTCGTTGAGAATCGGGATGCTATTGGTTTTTATAGCACTTGGATATATATTTAGTATTAGTATTTGGGCGAAACCTATAATTAGGAATAGAACTATTCGCATGGAAAAAAAAGCACATTAAATTTGTACTTCTTCTAGAATGTTTAATCAAATAGAATGTTTAATCAAAAAAGCCGCAACTTTAAATGTTACGGCTTTTGTTTTAATAGTTTGATTGTTTATACTCTTGGTAAATCCCCATCACCTTTTAAAGGTAAATTGGAGGAGCCCATCAGATAGGTATCTACATGATGTGCAGCTTGCCTTCCTTCTGAAATGGCCCATACTATAAGTGATTGTCCACGACGTTGGTCTCCTGCTACAAAGACGCCAGGGACATTGGTCATATAATTGTTGATAGAGGCTTTAACATTGGTCCTAGGATCCATTTCCAGTCCTAATTGGTCCGCTATAGTTGTTTCAGAACCGGTAAATCCAAGGGCTAAAAGCGCAAGCTCACATTTCCATTCTTTCTCGGTTCCTGGAACTTCTTTTAAGTTAGGTCGCTCTCCAGGTTTGTGGATCCATTCCACTTCGGCTGTGATCAAGCCCGTTAAATTTCCGTCCTTGTCTCCTACAAATTCTTTGGTGGAGATACTAAAAAAACGTTCGGCACCTTCTTTATGGGAAGAGCTTGTCCGCAGTCTCATAGGCCAAAATGGCCATGGTTGGTCTTGAGGCCGATCTAAGGTAGCTTTTTCCATTATTTCAAAATTGTTAACGGAAATCGCCCCATGTCTTATGGAAGTTCCTATGCAGTCAGATCCTGTATCACCACCACCAATAACAATAACATTCTTACCTGTGGCTTTAATTTCTTCTCCCAGATCTTTTATGCCATCAACGCGTTTATTGTTCTGCTTTAGGAAATCCATCGCCTGTACCACACCTTTTAAGTTAGTTCCCTTTGTAGGAAGGCCTCTTCTAATGGTTGCGCCACCGGAGAGTACCAAGGCATCAAATTGAGTTTTAAGTTCATCTGCGGTAATATCCACCCCAACATTGATGCCGGTTTTAAAAACAATGCCTTCCGCTTCCAAAACCTTCACTCTTCTATCAATAACATGTTTTTCCATTTTGAAATCGGGAATGCCATAGCGAAGTAGCCCACCGACTTTTTCGTCCCTCTCAAAAACTGTCACTAAGTGGCCTGCTCTGTTCAATTGTTGGGCGGTTGCAAGTCCAGCAGGTCCTGAACCAATTACCGCTATGGATTTTTCTGTCCTTGTAGTCGGAGGTTCGGGAGTTACCCATCCTTTAGAAAAGGCAGTTTCTACAATGTTTTTCTCTATATTTTCAATAGATACAGGGTCTTCATTGATGCCCAAGACACAGGCTTCTTCGCACGGTGCAGGACACAATCTGCCTGTAAACTCAGGAAAATTATTGGTAGAATGTAGTATTTTGGCAGCTTTCTCCCATTTTCCTTTGTAAACAGCATCATTAAAATCTGGAATCAGATTGCCCAAAGGGCATCCGCTATGGCAAAATGGAATACCGCAATCCATACAACGGGCCCCTTGGTCCTTTAGCTCGTTTTCCTTTAACGGCACGGTAAACTCCTTATAGTTTTTTACGCGCTCCTTAACGGGAGCATATGCTTCTATTTTTCTATCGAATTCCAAAAATCCAGTTATCTTTCCCATATCTCCGATTATATTGTATTTAATTTTTCTTCTTCCAAACGTATCAATGCCTGTCTGTATTCTTCCGGGAAGACTTTAATGAATTTAGGCAACATCTCCTCCCATTGTTCCAAAATGCGTTGGGCAATTGGACTAAGGGTTGCATTGTAATGGTTCTCTATTAGGCTTTTTAGTTGGCTAATATCTTCACTTGCATTTACCGATAATAAATTCAATGCTTCCTTATTGCAATTTTTATCGAATGTTCCTTTTTCATCCAGAACATACGCAATCCCTCCACTCATTCCGGCGCCAAAGTTTCTACCTACTTCTCCTAAGATTACGGCAACACCACCGGTCATATATTCACATCCATGATCCCCGATTCCCTCAACGACCGCGTGGGCTCCTGAATTACGAACACAAAAACGCTCTCCGGCTTTTCCGTTGATATAGGCCTCACCTGCAGTGGCTCCGTAAAGTGTAACGTTGCCTGTGATAACATTTTCTTCTGGTTTAAGGGTTGATTTGTAAGGTATTTTGATGATTAATGTTGCCCCGGAAAGTCCTTTGCCCAAATAGTCGTTGGTATTTCCATTGACCACCATCGTTAATCCTTTGGTGGCAAACGCACCAAAACTCTGTCCCGCGGAACCTGTAAAGTTCAATTTTAAGGTGTTCTCTGGTAGTCCCTCAGCCCCATAAATTTTGGAAATCTCATTACTTATGATGGCACCTACCGCCCTATCCGTATTACATATTGGAAAATCTAAAGCTATTTTTTCCTTTCTAAATAATGCAGGGTGGGCTTTTCCGATAATTTCAAATTCAATGGACTTGTCCACATTGTGTTGCTGTGCTTGGGTGTTGTAAAATTTAGTGCCTTTGGGAACATCCACTTGGTGAAGGATAGGAGTTAAATCTATTCCCTCTGCCTTGTAATGCTGAATGGCCTTATTGCGATCTAGTTTTTGTACTTGACCTACCATTTCATTAATTGTTCTAAATCCTAATTGGGCCATAATCTCTCGCAGCTCTTGGGCAACGAAGTACATATAGTTCACTACATGTTCCGGCTTGCCTTCAAATTTCTTGCGTAATTCTGGATTTTGAGTGGCTATACCTACCGGACAGGTGTTCAAATGACATACTCGCATCATTATGCATCCTGAGGCAACCAAAGGTGCAGTGGCAAATCCAAATTCCTCAGCCCCGAGCAAACAGGCAATGGCTACATCCCTTCCAGTCTTTAATTGGCCGTCACATTCTAGGACAACCCTATTTCTAAGGTCGTTCATGACCAAAGTTTGCTGTGCCTCCGCAATCCCGAGTTCCCACGGTAGTCCGGCATGTTTTAGGGAGGTCAAGGGAGAAGCTCCGGTTCCACCATCATGTCCGGAAATAAGGATTACATCAGCTTTTGCTTTAGAGACCCCTGCAGCAACAGTACCAACCCCAATTTCTGAAACCAATTTTACATTGATACGAGCTTCCCTATTTGCCGATTTTAAATCGTAGATCAATTGTGACAGATCTTCAATAGAATATATGTCATGGTGAGGAGGGGGGGAAATCAATCCTACATAAGGGGTCGAATTCCTTGTTTTTGCAATAGACGGGTTAACCTTGGGTCCAGGTAATTGGCCCCCTTCACCGGGTTTGGCGCCTTGGGCCATTTTTATCTGTATTTCTGTAGCACTTGTAAGGTAATTGGAGGTGACCCCAAACCTTCCAGAAGCTACTTGCTTAATAGCGCTATTTTTCCAATCGCCGGTCTGGTTTTTATAAAAGCGTTCAGCATCTTCTCCACCTTCACCAGAATTGCTCTTTCCACCAATCCTGTTCATGGCAATAGCCAAGTTTTCATGGGCTTCCTTGCTTATGGACCCATAGGACATGGCACCGGTCTTGAACCTCTTTACAATTTCGGTCCAAGGTTCTACCTCTTCCAATGGAACTGGGTCATAATTGGAAAACTCAAATAGACCTCGAATGGTCATAAGGCCTTTTGACTGTTCGTTGATTAATTCAGAGAACTCCTTAAAGGATTCCGGCTCATTGTTTCGAACTGCTTTTTGTAGTTTGGCAACGGTCAATGGATTAAACGCATGCTTTTCACCATCCCTTCTCCATCTATAGGCACCACCTATCTCCAAATCCAGATCTCCAGCAACGTCTTGTGTTTTGTAAGCCCTTTGATGACGTTTGGCAATTTCCTTTTCTATTTCGTATAACCCTATGCCCTGAATTCTTGTTGGGGTATTGGGGAAATATTTATCCACTACTTTAGTGTTCAATCCTATACATTCGAACAACTGTGATCCTCTATAAGAATTTAAGGTAGATATGCCTATTTTGTTCATTACTTTAAGGATTCCTTTTCCTATGGCCTTGTTGTAGTTCTTTATGGCTTCCTCAAAGGAATATTCTGTAATGTCATGTTCTTCAATTTGTTCTGCTATAATTTCATTGACCAAATAAGGGTTAATGGCGCTGGCACCAAATCCGAACAACAGGGCAAAATGATGTACCTCGCGTGGTTCAGCGGATTCTATGATCACACTTAGCTGTGAGCGTTTTCGGATTCTTTGCAAGCCGCTATTTACGGAGGAGCAGGCCAATAACGCAGGAATTGGTGCAAGATCCTTGCTGACATTCCTATCTGATAGGATGATAATATTGGCGCCTTCGTCAATGGCAGCTTCAGCCTGTTCTAATAACGATGCCAAAGCATCTTCTAGACCATTGAGCCCTTTGGATATTTCGTATACAGTGGGTATTGAAACAACTTTATAATTTGGACTGAAGTCATAATTTTTGATCTTGTCCAGGTCTTCTTTGGAAATGACCGGATTCTGAATTTTTAATTTACTACAGTGCTTTTCGGTAAAATCAAAGATATTGCTATCACTTCCCAATGTTAAGCTGATATCGGTGATCAGCTCTTCCCGAATTCCATCCAAAGGCGGGTTGGTTACTTGCGCAAACAATTGCTTGAAATAATTATAGATCAATTGGGGCTGTTCCGATAGCACGGCTATGGGAGTATCAGATCCCATAGATCCCAAGGGCTCTTTGGAGGTTTTTCCCATTGGGAGTATAATGGTATCGATGTCTTCCTGGGTATAACCGAAGATCGACTTTCTTTTCGCTACAGTGGCTTCGTTTAAGAAGAGCGGGCAAACGTTATATGGAATATCCTTTAAGTGGACCAAATTATCGTTAAGCCACTTTTTATAGGGGTGTCTTTGTGCAATATCCTCCTTGATCTCTTCGTCATTAATGATCCTGCCTTCTTCCATATTTACCAGGAACATCTTTCCTGGCTCCAACCTCCCGTGCATCTCAATATTTTCCGGAGCTATATCCAATACGCCTACCTCAGAGGACATAATTACATATCCATCTTTGGTCACGGAATATCGGGAAGGACGTAAGCCATTCCTGTCCAAAACAGCCCCAATGTAATTTCCATCCGTAAAAGGAATTGAAGCGGGACCGTCCCATGGTTCCATCATACAGGAGTTGAATTCGTAAAAAGCTCTTTTGGCATCTGACATTTCCGGGTTCTTTTCCCATGCTTCCGGAACCAATATCATCATTACCTCTGGTAGGGATCTACCGGTCATCAACAAGAGTTCTACGACCATATCCATAGTGGCAGAATCGGATTTGCCAGGTAGGATTACAGGTAGCACATTTTTTATCTCTGCACCAAACCAATCGCTTTTCATCAGCTCTTCCCTCGATACCATTCGGGAAACATTCCCCCTTAACGTATTTATTTCGCCATTATGGCACATATACCTAAAAGGTTGTGCCAAATCCCAAGTAGGGAAGGTATTGGTTGAGAATCTCTGGTGCACCAATGCCAAACGTGTAACCACGCGGGAATCCATAAGATCCCTAAAATAAAGACTTATATCCTCTGGCATCAACAACCCTTTGAAGATGATTATTTTGGTAGAAAGACTGGGAACATAAAAGAAATTGCTTTCTGAAAGTTTAGATGCAATGATCGTGTGTTCGGTTACCTTTCTGGCAATGAACAATTTTAGGTTAAAATCAAAATAACTTTGTTCGTCGTTCTGTTTTGCTATAAACACCTGTTTTATAAAAGGCTCTGTTTCAGATGCAATTCTTCCAGGAATCGATTTGTTTACGGGAACATCTCTCCAGCCTAACAATTTTAAGCCCTGTTTGGCTATGTTTTCCTCGAAAATTGAAATGCAAAACTCCCTTTGATTTTGTTTTTGGGGTAAAAATATATTGCCAACAGCGTAGTTGCCTGGGGCTGTAAGTTCAAAATCACATACTTCAGTGAAGAAATCATGGGGTATATCTATTAGGATTCCGGCACCATCACCGGTTTTCCCATCGGAGCTTACGGCACCCCTGTGCTCCAATTTTTCCAGAATCTCCAAAGCCTTGTGGATTATATCATTGGACTTGTTGCCCTTTAGGCTACAAATAAATCCTGCTCCACAGTTATCATGCTCAAATTCCGGTAGGTACAACCCTTGCTTTATCAACTTCATACATTATGGTATTTCTTCAAAAATATCATATTTAGTGCATAAAATGCATCTTATTCATTGTAATGTAACAAAAAAAGCAGTGTTTGGAATATATCATTGAAAAATATTCATATCTACTTTTATGTAGATAAATATTTATCAAATTGATAAATGTAGATATTGGCGATGCTATATCCCTTAGGAAGTGGGGGTTGTTAGTTTGAATTACAATATTTTATGGAAGTTTCAGGGAATAATAAGGAGTCTGATTTAATTTATCACCGTTTTAAAAAACAGACCCCCTACAAAAATAGGGGGTCTGTTTTTTTTATTTTATTTTTTTTGCAGATTAATCGCGCAAAATACTTCTAGAAATGACAATTTTTTGAATTTCGGAAGTGCCCTCATAAATCTGGGTGATCTTGGCATCCCGCATTAGTCTTTCAACATGGTAATCTTTCACAAATCCGTTGCCGCCATGTATTTGTACTGCCTCAACAGAGGTGTCCATAGCAACTTGTGAGGCATAAAGTTTCGCCATGGCCCCGGATAAATCATAATCTTTGCCATTGTCCTTGTCCCATGCGGCTTTATATACCATGTGACGGGCTGCTTCGATCTGAGTGTGCATGTCGGCCAATTTAAAGGCAATGGCCTGATGGTTCATAATCTCAGTTCCGAAAGCTTTTCTTTCCTTTGAATATTTTTTGGCCATTTCATATGCTCCAGCAGCTATTCCCAACGCTTGGGCTGCAATCCCTATCCGACCTCCCGCAAGGGTCTTCATCGCGAATTTGAAGCCAAATCCGTCTTCACCTATCCTGTTTTCCTTAGGTATTTTGGCATCATTGAACATAACGGAATGGGTGTCGCTTCCTCTAATGCCAAGTTTGTTTTCTTTAGGGCCAATTTCGAATCCTAGAATTCCCTTTTCAACGATAAGGGCATTAATACCTTTATGGCCCTTTTCTACATTGGTTTGGGCAATGACCAAATATACTTCTGCAGAATTACCATTGGTGATCCAGTTTTTGGTGCCATTTAAAAGATAATGGTCACCTTTGTCTATAGCCGTAGTTTTTTGTGAAGTTGCATCACTTCCGGCTTCGGGCTCTGATAAGCAAAAAGCACCTATTATTTCTCCCGATGCCAATCTTGGTAAGTATTTTTCTTTTTGGGCTTCGTTTCCATAAGTTTCCAATCCCCAACAAACCAAAGAATTGTTTACGGAAACTATAACTGAGGCCGAAGCATCTATTTTGGATAGTTCTTCCACGGCAATGGCGTAGGACAGAGTGTCCAGGCCACTACCACCGTATTTTGGATTTACCATCATTCCCATAAATCCCAATTTTCCCATTTTTTTGACCTCTTCAGTAGGGAATCTTTGAGCTTCATCCCTTTCAATTACACCTGGGAGTAGTTCGTTTTGAGCAAAATCCCTAGCTGCTTGTTGGATCATCTGTTGCTCTTCTGATAATGTAAAGTCCATAAATATGAGATATAATTAAAAATGTGGCTCAAATATACAGCTATGCCGACAAATATTCAATTAAGTTTCGTGCATTATGTCGTATTTTTATTATCCGTAGGTAAATAATCTGCTCTAAAATTATTTTTCATTAGCAAAGGTTAAAAAACGTAAAACCAATTCAATATTTTTATATTTGTTGAAGTGTGAAAAGATCAATTGTAGTAAACAAGTAACTTATGAGACAGCATTAGCTCCGATGTGGGCGGATAACTTAATGAATTTGAGGGTAGTATAAAAAAAATGTTAGTTTAAAATAATTTAATTGATCTATTATAATGAAAGAATTACTTAGTATATATGAAAATAAGGCTCCTGAAATTATTTTTAATTGGAAGGATCCAGAAACAGAAGCAGAAGGTTGGACCGTTATAAACTCTCTTAGGGGAGGAGCCGCGGGTGGTGGGACAAGAATGCGGGAAGGATTGGATATGAACGAAGTGCTTTCCCTGGCAAAGACTATGGAAGTAAAGTTTACTGTATCTGGTCCGGCAATAGGCGGGGCAAAATCAGGCATTAATTTTAACCCCAACGACCCTAGAAAAAAGGGGGTTTTGGAAAGATGGTACCGTGCCGTGTCTCCTTTGTTGAAAAGCTATTATGGAACTGGTGGCGATTTAAATGTAGATGAAATCCATGAGGTGATCCCGATTACTGAAGATTCAGGAGTTTGGCATCCACAGGAAGGGGTGTTCAATGGTCATTTTAAACCAACGGAAGCGGATAAGATCAATAGAATTGGTCAATTGCGCTTAGGAGTGATCAAAGTTTTGGAAAGCGGAACGTATTCGCCTTCAGTAGCTAGGAAATATACGGTGGCAGATATGATCACCGGATATGGGGTTGCCGAAGCTGTGAGACATTATTACGATATTTTTGGTGGTACCGTTAAAGGCAAAAGGGCTGTTGTACAGGGATTTGGAAATGTTGGTGCTGCAGCCGCATTCTACTTCGCTCAGATGGGTGCAAAAGTAGTAGGTATCATAGACCGTGATGGCGGTGTAATAAAAGAGGAAGGATTTACATTTGACGAAATAAAGTCATTTTATCTAAATAAGAAAGGGAATACGCTGGTTGCTGATGGGATGATGTCCTTCGAGGAAATAAACAGTAAGATTTGGAACATCGAAACCGAAATATTTGCGCCTTGTGCAGCTTCTCGTTTAATTACCAAGGAACAGATAAGTCAAATGATCGATTCCGGTTTAGAGGTAATTAGCTGTGGGGCCAATGTCCCTTTTGCCGATAAGGAAATATTCTTTGGTCCTATTATGGAATACACGGACGAGAGGGTAAGCCTTATCCCTGACTTTATTTCCAATTGTGGGATGGCAAGGGTGTTCGCTTATTTCATGGAGCGCAGGGTACCCATGGATGATGAATTGATATTTCAGGACACTTCCGAGACGATCCGTAAGGCTATTTTGAATATATTTAAGAAAAATGCATCTAAGGTAAATTTAAGTAAAACAGCCTTTGAGATTGCGTTGAAACAATTAGTATAAATTAAACCAACCGAATATGGAGACCATTATCATTATTGTATTTATTGTGGGTTATTTGGCAATTACCCTAGAGCATAATCTAAAAATTGATAAGCTGATACCCGCTTTGGCCATGATGGCATTGCTTTGGGCTATCATAGCTTTGACACATATGCCCGTGTTTGAGGTGAACGCCGAGTTAAGGGAGTTGGAACCATCGCATATTGATGAGATTTTGCTGCACCATCTGGGAAAAACAGCGGAAATTCTGGTATTTCTCTTAGGGGCCATGACCATTGTGGAGATCATAGATTATTTTGATGGTTTTGCAACAATAAAAGGGTTTATAAAGACAAGGAGCAAGAAAAAGTTATTATGGTTGTTCTCCATACTTGCATTTATACTTTCCGCTATAATAGATAATCTAACCGCTACCATCGTGCTGATCACGATTTTACAAAAAGTGATCAAGGATAAGGAAACCAGATTGTGGTTTGCAGGTATGGTGATTATTGCTGCCAATGCCGGTGGTGCCTGGTCTCCAATTGGTGATGTGACCACGACCATGTTGTGGATAGCCAATAAGGTTTCGGCCCTACAATTGGTAGAGCACGTATTGGTCCCCTCTATTATTTGTATGGTGGTACCCACTTTTATTGCAAGTAGGTTTAAAGCCTTTCAGGGAAATATTGACGGTGAGTTTGAAAAGGAAGTGCCAAAATCTAAATTTGGGTCTACGATGTTGTACCTGGGATTGGGCGCAATTGTTTTTGTTCCTTTCTTTAAAACGATCACCCATCTTCCTCCTTACGTAGGGATGATGTTATCCTTGGCCATTGTGGCTACCTTTGCCGAATTGTACAGCAACACCAAATTCAGTCTTTCCAACCTGGATGGAGAGAGTGATGCAGCTGCAAATCACAGTCCGGTACATTCTTCATTGTCAAAAATTGAATTGCCGAGTATTTTATTCTTCTTAGGGATCTTATTGGCGGTTGCCGCCCTGGAATCTTTGGGTATGTTGTTCCATTTTGCGGAAGGATTAAATTCTGCCATACCAAATACGGATATTGTGGTAATGCTATTGGGCGTGGGATCTGCGGTTATAGACAACGTGCCATTGGTTGCTGCCAGTATAGGGATGTTCTCTGAGGGAATGGATAGCCCATTGTGGCATTTTATAGCCTATTCAGCTGGAACCGGGGGTAGTATGCTCATCATTGGGTCTGCAGCTGGGGTAGTTGCCATGGGGATGGAGAAGATAGATTTTTTCTGGTATTTTAAGAAAATAGCATGGTTGGCCCTGGTAGGTTTCTTGGCTGGAGCTGTAGTATTTATTTTAATTAGAGATTTAATATTGAACGCATAATTTAAATGACAAAATACCGTTATAACGGCAACACTAATTAAGAGAACCTATGTTATTATTTCAAGATCTTGTCCAAGATCCGGCTGTTGATGCAGTTGTGTCTGAGGAAAAAACACTTTCCGTCATCGATTTGATCGTCGATGGAGGCACGGGAAGTATCCTTATCATTTCGGTACTGTTTGTCATGTTGTTCGTGGCGTTGTACATTTATTTTGAGCGCATTTTTGCCATTAAGGCGGCCTCAAAGATCGATAGTAATTTCATGAACCAGATTAGGGACCATGTATCCAATGGAAAGCTTGAGGCTGCAAAATTGTTATGTGCCCAAACAGACTCTCCCGTTGCTAGGTTGACGGAAAAGGGAATTTCCAGAATTGGAAAGCCACTGGACGACATCAATACGGCAATAGAAAATGCTGGAACCCTAGAGGTTTACAAACTGGAGAAGAATGTGAGTGTTTTGGCAACCGTTGCAGGTGCTGCTCCAATGATTGGATTTTTGGGAACGGTAATTGGAATGATTCTTGCCTTTCATCAAATGGCCAGCAATGGTGGGCAGGCTGAAATGGGATCCTTGGCATCAGGGATCTATACGGCGATGACCACTACCGTTGCAGGTCTAATTGTAGGTATTATTGCGTATATAGGGTACAATCATTTGGTCAACAGAACGGATAAGGTGATCCATAAGATGGAAGCCAATGCCGTTGAATTTTTGGATCTTTTGAACGAACCTCTTTAATCCATAAATATGAAATTAAAAGGAAGAAATAAGGTCAGTCCAGATTTTAGCATGTCCTCTATGACGGACATTGTGTTTCTGTTGTTGATTTTCTTCATGCTAACAGCAAATTCTCCAAATGCGCTGGATTTACTATTGCCAAAGGCAAAAGGGAAATCTACCAATACCCAAAATGTATCCGTGAGCATTACCAAGGATTTGGAGTATTATGTGGACAACCAAAGGATCAATGGGGCATATGTGGAAATAGAATTAAAAAAGGCACTGGAAGGACAAGAGAAGCCAACAATTATTTTAAGGGCAGAAGAAAGTGTTGCTATAAAAGAGGCGGTAAACGTTATGGAAATCGCAAATAGGAACAATTATAAGGTCATCTTGGCCGTGCGACCCAATTAATGTTGTTTTTAGATACAAAACATAAAAAGAAATCCTTTACACTTACAACAGTTTTGTTAAGTGCACTGCTGCTTTTGCTTTTTTATATAGGTCTTACCTATATGGATCCGCCAATAGAAAATGGGATTTCCGTTAATTTTGGTACTATGGAGTTTGGCTCCGGAAACGTACAGCCCAAGGAACTTATCAAAACAGCGCCTAAGCAAGAAGTCCAGCCACAGCAAAAGGTGGAGGCTACCGTATCTGAAACCCCAAAAGAGAAAATGGAGGAGGTCTTGACAAGTGAAGATATAGACGCTCCAGTGATACCTCCCAAAAAGAAGGAAGTTAAGAATATACCCAAGGTAGAACCTAAACCAAAGCAAGAAGTTGAGAAACCGGTTGAAAAGCCCAAGCCTTCCCAATCCACTACTGATGCCCTGTCTAGTATCATCAATGGCCCAAAAAATGATGGAACCGCAACAGGTAGTGAGGGCAATGATAATAGGGCAGGAGATAAAGGGCAACCAGATGGGGATCCTTATGCTACAAGTTACTACGGAAGTGCAGGAACAGGTTCCGGAACTGGAGGGTATGGATTAAATGGCAGATCCTTGGTGAGCCAGGGAAAAGTTCAGCAGGAATGTAATGAAGAGGGAAGGGTAGTTGTAAAAATTGTTGTGGATAGAAACGGGAAGGTGGTAAGTGCTACACCCGGAGTTAAAGGCACAACAAATAATAATCCTTGTCTTTTGGACCCTGCAAGAAGAACTGCCTTTATGCACAAATGGAATCTGGACTCTAATGCTCCCAGTCAGCAAATTGGATTCGTTGTCGTCAATTTTAAATTGGGGGAATAGTTCATGAACTATCAGGAAACCTTGGATTGGATGTTTGCACAACTTCCAATGTATCAGCAAAAGGGCAAATCTGCCTTTAACGGAAAGTTGGACAATATCATAAAGCTAGCAGATTACCTAAATCATCCTGAAAAAACATTTAAGACCATTCATGTGGCCGGAACCAATGGAAAAGGTTCCAGTAGCCATATGTTGGCCTCCATATTACAGGAAGCAGGATATAAAGTAGGACTATATACGTCCCCCCATTTGAAGGACTTTAGGGAGCGTATAAAGATCAATGGTGCACATGTGGAAGAAGATTTTGTAATTGAATTTATTGAAAAAAATAGAGTATTCCTCACTGATAATAAGCTTTCCTTTTTTGAAATGACCGTGGGAATGGCCTTTGACTTTTTTGCTTTGGAGCAAGTGGATATAGCCATTATAGAAGTGGGGCTGGGAGGAAGGCTCGACTCCACTAATATTATAATCCCCGAAGTGTCTTTGATTACCAACATTGGAATGGACCATATGGATATTTTGGGTTCCACCTTAGCTGAGATCGCTTCCGAGAAATCGGGGGTTATAAAACCGAATGTTCCAGTAGTGATAAGTGAGTATCAACAAGAAATTGCTTCTGTATTTATGAAAGCTGCACAGTCACGAGATGCAGTCATCGTCTTTGCTGAAAAGGAAAAATTACCCGATTATATTTCCTCCTTACTCGGAAATTATCAAAAAATGAACGTTAAAGGGGTGTTGGCGACATTGAAACAACTTAAGGGTTATAAGGTAAATGAAGAGCATATCATAGCCGGACTTTTGAAAGTTGTGGAGAACACGGGATTAATGGGAAGATGGCAGATACTTGGCGAAAAACCATTAGTGATATGTGATACAGCTCATAATAGTGAAGGCTTTGCCGTGGTATTACAGCAAATTCATCAACAAAAATATAACGCCCTACACTTGGTTTTGGGTTTTGTCAAGGAAAAGAATCTCGAAGCAATTTTACCGCTTTTTCCAAAGGAGGCAACGTATTATTTTTGTGCCCCAAAGATTGAACGAGCATTGGATGCAAAGATCCTCAAAGAGAAAGCCGTAGAATTTGGATTGGTCGGGGAGGTATATAATTCTGTAAATGAAGCACTTGTTTCTGCAAAGAAAATAGCCAAAAACTCTGACCTTATATACGTGGGTGGTAGTAATTTTGTGGTTGCAGAGGTAGTTTAATTTTTTTGCATTTTTTCTTTTGGGGAATCAAAAACTATACTATATTTGCACTCGCTTCTGGAAATATGAAGTGAAGAATTAATTGAAAGATTGATTTACAAGTACGGGCTCTTAGCTCAGCTGGTTCAGAGCACCTGCCTTACAAGCAGGGGGTCACTGGTTCGAACCCAGTAGGGCCCACAAAAAAAAATCCTGTTCACTATGTGAACGGGATTTTTTCGTTAAAACAGCCACTTAGAATTCTAAAGACTGCGTTAAGTATCTAAAGTGAGCTTATACGATGCCATAGGTTTCCAATATGATTTTATTGGTTTCCTCTATATTTTTAAAAACGCTAAAGTCGCGTCCCTGTGTTCTTTGCGCCCCTAGGGCATTGGCGTATTTTGCCGCCCTTATATAATTGGTCTTATCCTTAAGCAGTCCATATCCCAGTCCGCCTGCAAAGGAATCCCCACAGCCTGTGGTATCTACGACATGGCTCACCCTGATAGAAGGCACCATTTCTTGGTGAACTTTGTTTTCTTTTTTGAAGAAAACGGCCCCTCCTTTAGAATCCAAGGTTACAATCAACGATTTTACACCTTTGTTCAACGAATGCTCCGCAAAGGAGGGCAAATGGTCAGTGCTTTCATCATTAACATGTTTTAGATTTTCCAGTTCGTATTCCTTTTCGAACCAACAACATTTAGACTCTTCGAGATTCATTTTTAGCACATCGATAAAAGGTAGCCATTGATCCATATCGATCCAAAATTTCACTAGTCGATCTCCGGTCATTGTCACTGTATTGGTAGGGCCATGTGCATCAAAAATGATGGTGCCCTTGCTGTTTTGTTTTATATATTTTAGGGTTTCCAGGGGCACTTCATAATCCGTTATGGGAACACATACAAAAACATCGCAATGCAATAGTGTTTTCAGATCTTCGGGAATAATGGGATTCATGAATCCAGTTTGTTTTTCCAATCGGTTGTTCTGGTCAATAAATTTTAGGCTTATCACATCTCCTTGATCCAAATCTGAAGTGATATGGTCCGTATTTATATTGGGGTAAGCTGATAGGATTTCTTTAATGGGACCCTCGTCTTTTTTTCGAACATGGGAAACAAGGTGCACGGTACCTTCTTTTCCCAATAATTGGGATAAACCGATGGCAGTATGTGTGGCACAACCGTACTTTTCAATTACCTCTCCTCTATGGGTTGTAATATGATCTCTTGGAATTGGGCCAAGAACCGCAATATTATAATTTGCCATGTGTTGGTTTACTTTGTTTATAGATTAGTTGTGAGCTAAATGTAAGGATCATCCTAAAATATACGATTTTTTTGGATTTTACAACGAATAATTTTTTGTAACCAACGTATAGGGTAAAACTGATTATTTTGTTTTGCAATATGAATTTGGTCTTCAACCGAGGAAAAAAGGTGAAACTAAATCAAAATTATAGTTTTTCTAAACTAAAATTAGTTTTACTTTAGCGGCAATCTTAAATGGGGGTATTAGCTCAGTTGGTTTAGAGCGCTGCCTTGACAGGGCAGAGGTCACTGGTTCGAATCCAGTATATCCCACTTATTGGGTTATATCACCTCCAAAATACGCTCCAACGCCATACCACGCGATCCTTTTATAAGAATGGTGCTTCCTTTAGGGGGTTTATTTTTTAAGTGCTCTGCCAGGTCGGTAAAGGTTCTGAACTTCTGAAAGGGACTCTCTGTTTTAAAAAAATTCTCCCCTATAAGATAAACAGTGTCAAATTTTGAAGCCGCCGCCAAATCAGCAATGTCTTGATGTTCTTGGGCTGCCGATTCACCCAGCTCGAACATATCACCGATAAAAACAATTTTATTTTTCCCATCCATGGCAATGAAATTCTCCAAAGCTGCCTTCATACTGGTTGGGTTGGCATTATAGGCATCCAGAATAATTTGGTTGTCCTTTTTTTGAATGATCTGTGAACGGTTGTTCTGCGGTTGATAATTTTCAATGGCATTTTTAATGACGCCCATCGGAATTTTAAAGTAGTGGCCAATTAGGATTGCGGCACAACAATTGGTGAAATTATAATTTCCGATTAAGCTCGATTGTATTTTGGTACCATGTGATTCCATCGCTACAAAAGGATTGGCGCCCAGGTTCGTTATTCGGAATAGTTCGGGATTGTCCTGACTAAAGCCTGATATATTGGAATAGGACTTTAATTTTTCTCTTTGGATGTCATCATCGCCATTAAAAAATATGGTCTTACTGTGCCCAATCAAGAATTGGTAGAGTTCGCTTTTACCGGTAATGACCCCTTCAGCACTTCCAAAGCCTTCAATGTGCGCTTTTCCAAAGTTGGTAATATAGCCAAAATCGGGCTCGGCCAAACTACATAAAAACTTAATTTCAAGTATGTGGTTGGCACCCATTTCAATTATAGCCAATTCGGTATCAGGTTTTATACGTAAGAGCGTTAAGGGAACCCCAATGTGGTTGTTTAAGTTGCCTTTGGTGGCCACAGTGTTGTATTGCTTCGAAAGTACAGCATTGATCAGCTCCTTGGTGGTGGTTTTTCCATTACTTCCTGTAAGGGCTATGATCTTTGCTGAACAAGTTTTACGGTGGTAATGGGCAAGCTCTTGCAAGCTCTTTAAAGTGTCGGTCACTAGGATGGTTTCACCGGGGGTGTGGTAGGCGATATCGTCCACGATAGCGTAGCGAGCTCCTTTTTTTACCGCTTCCTTTGCATATTCGTTACCATTGAAATTATCACCCCTTAATGCGAAAAAGAGACAATTGTCCGTTATTTTTCGGGTATCTGTGCTAACTATGGGGAATTCCAAAAATATCCGATGTAATTCTTGTAGGATCATTTAATGAGTGGTGAGGTTTACTTTATAATCAAAGGTAAGATAAAACCAAAAAGGAAAACCTTGCTTGTTTTTTTGAAATTTAAATTATTCTAAATTTAGATACTGTCCAAAATGGATTAATCGGGAAGGAAAATAGTGCGGAGTATTCCAGGACTTCTTCAACCGCAGTTTAATGGCATAAAAAAACCACCAAAAGGGATGTTTGTTGCCCAAACATATTGCTTTGACACCCAAGTCAAAAGCAAAACCTTTTGTGATTCCTAAGGGTAAACTTATATAGCGCACTGAAGTGTGTTGATGCATAGAACAATGCCAATGCCTTAAAAGAATGTTTTGCAAATTCGCCACCTACATTTCTAAAAGTTTCTCAATAAATTTCTCTGATCAATACTATGTTTTTCATGATGTGGGATATTTATATTTAAAATTTGATAATGTTAATAAGTAGGGGAACAGTGGTGAACGAGACGTCCAGTATCTAGAAGGGGTCTTAAATAATGCTGGGTATTAAAAGTAATGCTCATTTGAAGGGTTCAATTGCATTTTTGTGAAGACATTAATATGGATAAATTAGTATGATCATAGATGATTAAGTGGGCTACATGTTTTTTAATTGGGTCCTAACGATAGGATTGTTAAAATGATTTTACTTGTCCAATTATGAGCTGTATTTTAATATGGTGTTATTAAACTCTTAGGTGTATTCTGTCACTATCAATTCTACCACGGTGATTGGACTTTAGGTAAGTGCCCGATATTATAAAGAGGAATAAACTCTTAAGTCCTAATTGATGTTTACCTAGGAAAATAGGGCGCTTGTAAAGGTGCTCATTCTCACTGACCAAGCTTTAAAGCATCCGGTATTTTTATGTACATGATTAAATTGCTAGAAGCGGTACTGCAACGAGCCTAAATGAATTTAGGCCCAAAAGAGACAAAGCTCCAGCTTATCCCTTTAATGATTAACGGGAAGATTTCAAATCTATAAAAGGTCAGCTTTGCAGCCTATTATTGGTGTTATTTAACGTATGTTATGTCTTATCGGTGTTATTCAAACCTTGGTATTCAAAACAATAGACAAGCTTGCTATTGGGAAGCTGTATCGAAGGGAGTCCCAAATTGATCTACCTAATTTTCAGAATATTAGGGTATTAAAAAAGCCCTGAGAACAGGGCTTTTTTAATATATAATTGTGAATTAAGCTATTTAGCTTTTTTAGATCTTATCGTTTTGTTTTTAGTTTTGGATTTAGAACCTACCCTGGACATGGCACATCTGAAACCAATATAGTCTGTGGCCATATATTGTGGCATGTATCTTCGTTGGGCCGGGTCCAACCAATATGCTCTATCTCTCCAAGAGCCTCCTTTGAAAACGCGCACTTCATTATTGATCAGCGTGTTTCTATTATTCGACTTGTCATATTTTCCAACTATATTTCCAATAGAGTCCACTTCAATTTTATGCTTGGGTGAATTGTACATATTCTTTGTGTTGTCCTCCTCTTCATCTTCACTAAATTGATCGAAGTATCTTGTTGATCCTGGTTCGCCGTCTCTATAACCCCTGTTGTCACTTGAAGAGAAATTGGTTCTTAAATAAGTCTCATTCTCATCAACTGGCACCATTTTTACTTCTCCAGGAAGGTTGACCGCTACGATTTTTCCGTTCGGTAAAGTGTCATATACTATTTCGTCCCTTAGCACATTTACCTTTCCATCTTCTCCAATGGCAGACTTCATATATACGTTCCCTCTGAAATAGTTGAAGTCACTTACTTCGTCATCCACAATAGGTCTGTACACATCGGCAACCCATTCGGCAACGTTTCCTGCCATATCATATAATCCAAAATCATTGGATTTGTATGATTTTACTTCAGCAGTAATATCCGCTCCGTCATCTGACCAACCGGCAATTCCGCCGTAATCTCCTTTTCCTTGTTTAAAGTTGGCCAATTGGTCGCCCCTTCCAACTCTTTGTCCACTTCTAGTGTAATCACCTTCCCATGGATATTTTTTTCGTCCTCTGTAGTTGTTGTATTCCCTAGATCCTATTTGTGCCTGGGCAGCATATTCCCACTCAGTTTCCGTAGGTAGTCTATATTCAGGCAAAATAATCCCACTACTTCTCTTAGCAAAAACATTCACGGAATCCTTTTGTTTCTTCCCTTGAAGGGAATCAATGCTTCCATTATAAACAGATTCTGGTCTCATCAGATAGGCTTCAGTACTGAAAGTACCACTGCCTTCACCATCAAGGGCCTTGTATTTAGCTTCTTCTGCCAAAAAACCCTCACGTTCCAACATAACCTCATTGACACGGTCAGTTCTCCATTCGGCAAATTGTGTTGCTTGTACCCAATTAACACCAACGACCGGATATTCTGCATATGCTGGGTGACGTAGGTAGTTATTGGTCATAGTTTCATTGAACCCCAATCTATTTCTCCAAACCAAAGTATCAGGTAAAGCACCTGTATAAATATGTGCATACTGAGGATTGTCCGGAGGATAAACACTTTTTAAGTAATCCAAATATTCAAGATACATCACATTGGTGACCTCTGTCTCGTCCATATAGAAGGACATAACATGTTGCGTGGTAGCCGTATTGTTCCAATCGTGCATAACATCATCCTGTACCTTACCCTTTGTAAAAGTTCCACCTTCCACAAAAACAAGGCCTGGAGCAGTTTCTTGCTCCTTAAAGTCTGAATTGAACTGGAAACCACCGTCTTTGTCATTGATTTTCCAGCCGGTAGCTCTGGACGTATTCTTGGATGAAGAGGAGTTTTTACTACAACTGGTAAAGCTTCCTGCTACCACTATACAAGAGAGTACAACTTTGATAAATTGTTTTTTCATAATTAGGACTTGAGTTCAAAAAAATATAAACTGCTATAAAGTAGTTTGGGATTCGTATTTTTATTTAAATTGATTCGCATTTGGCTATAAGAACGATGATTAGCGTATAATATTTTATGCTTTTCTGTTTTTTTTATTAATTACGACCATTCCGTTGGTTATAGTCAATGCTTTCAAAATCCATAACGGTATAAAGGCAAGAATAGTATGATTGAACCCTATTCTTTTTAGGATAAAAGGAGATAATACCGATGAAATTAAAATAGAAATAGTCTGGTTACTTAAAGTAAGGTATCTTTTGTGACGTCAATTTTTTTTTCAAAGAACATAAGATATCGGTAAAATGTTCGTTAAGATGTAATACAACTAATTTATTTTAGTTATTCAATTTAATAGAGCATTTTTGAGAACTGGCTTAATGAAAAGTAGAAAATGAAAAATATATTGACACTTACGTTATTCGTATTGGTTTGTAAATTATACGCCCAGGAAAACCGCGTAATCACAACTGCAGTCCCTTTTTTGACGATTGCAGCAGATGCAAGGGCAGCTGGAATGGGAGACATGGGTGTTGCGACATCTACGGACGCCTTTTCCCAACAATGGAATCCGGCCAAATTTGCTTTCGCAGAAAGGAAGATGGGAATAGGATTGAGCTATACCCCTTATTTGGAAAGCATTATTACCGATATCGCCTTATTGAATGCGAGTTATTATAACAAGCTAAATGATAGAAGCGCTTTCGCCTTGAGTCTTCGCTATTTTACACTTGGCGAAATAGAATTAAGGCAATTTGCAAATGATCCAGGGACCACTGCAAAGCCAAATGAACTGGCATTGGATGGTTCATATTCCCTAAAGTTGAGTCAGACATTCTCTATGGCCGTAGGCGGAAGGTTTATTAGTTCCAATTTAAAATTCCAGGACGCCGCCGGTGCAGATTCACGAGCGGCTAGTTCTTTTGCGGTAGATGTCGCCGGATATTACCGATCTAGGGAAATTGCCTATAATAATTTTGATGGAAGATGGAGGGCAGGTTTCAATGTGTCCAATCTTGGAGGTAAAATTGCCTATGATCAAGGTGGACAAGGGAACTTCTTGCCTACAAATTTGAAATTCGGAGCTGGTTTTGACTTTATACTGGATCAAGATAATGTTTTGGGGATCACCTCAGAATTCAATAAGTTATTGGTGCCAACCCCAAGAGATTTTGATGGGGACGGGGATGTTGATTCTGAAGATAATGAAGAATATCAAAAAATTGGATTCTTTAGTGGGGTGTTTGAGTCATTTGGTGATGCTCCCGATGGACTTAGTGAAGAACTAAAGGAGGTTACATGGGCTCTAGGTCTGGAATACAAGTATCAAAACTCCTTTATGTTGCGTACGGGGTATTTTAACGAGAGCGAAGAAAAAGGGTCTCGAAAATTTTTTACTTTAGGAGCGGGATTCCAATTTAAGGCTACACAGATAGACCTGTCATATCTATTCTCTTCTTCCAAGGTAAAAAACCCGTTGGAGAATACACTTAGGTTTTCACTTACCTTTAATTTAGGGGAAGAATTTTTAAACGATTAATCTAATACTGCTTCTTCTTGGTTATAGTATATTTGGAACCATACAATAACCGCTAAAAATTTTATCCCTTGAGAAAAGATACCATTTCCTTTGAGATGACCGTTTTTGAAAACTTCGATGACCTATCGATAGATGATCAAAAACTGATGAAGGCAGCTATTGCTTCGAGAAAAAATGCCTACGCACCTTATTCCAGCTTTTTGGTGGGGGCGGCCGTATTATTGGAAAATGGCGAAATTGTAATTGGAAACAACCAGGAAAATGCCTCCTACCCTTCCGGTCTGTGTGCGGAAAGGGTGGCAGTGTTTTATGCTGGCGCCAGATATCCTGGGGTGCCCATCAAGGCAATTGCCATTACGGCGACTTCCGAAAAATATGTGGTTAATGAACCTGCGGCCCCATGTGGTAACTGTAGACAGGCCATATCAGAATACGAACAAAAACAAGAGGCTCCCATTCAATTGATGTTGATGGGGGAGACCGGTGAGGTCATAAAATGCAATTCCATTTCGGATATTCTCCCATTGGCTTTTGGTAAGTCGTTTTTGGGTTAATCACAGATAAAGGCCTTTCGAATTGCCCATAAAGGGCCTAATTTCATATTTTCCAGTCTTTTTGTGGTTTCTTGCTAGCTTTTTCTTCAATTTTTTTTCTCTAATGAATTAATGTGTATTTTTGTTTCCTTGTTTGATACATAAGCTTCAATAAATACTTGATTAATGAAAAAAATTACCAAAGAAGTCTACCTTAAGTGGTATGAGGACATGTTGTTCTGGAGAAAATTTGAGGATAAACTTGCCGCAGTCTATATTCAACAGAAAGTAAGAGGCTTTTTGCACTTGTACAATGGGCAAGAGGCAGTTTTAGCTGGCTCTTTACACGCCATGGACCTTTCCAAGGATAAGATGATCACTGCTTATCGTAACCATGTACAGCCTATAGGAATGGGTGTGGACCCTAGAAGGGTAATGGCCGAATTGTACGGCAAGGTTACAGGTACCTCAAAGGGTATGGGAGGTTCCATGCATATCTTTTCGAAAGAAAAGGGGTTTTATGGAGGTCACGGAATTGTTGGTGGCCAAATACCTTTGGGAGCTGGTATGGCTTTTGCGGACAAATATTTTAAAAGAGAAGCCGTAACTCTTTGTTATATGGGCGATGGAGCCGTTAGACAAGGTTCATTGCACGAAAGTTTCAACTTGGCCATGCTTTGGAAATTGCCAGTTGTTTTTATCTGCGAGAATAATGGTTATGCCATGGGTACCTCAGTGGCCAGAACCTCATTTTCAACGGATATTTGGAAATTGGGCTTAGGCTATGAAATGCCATGTGGACCTGTGGACGGAATGGATCCGGAAACAGTGGCAAAAGAAGTGAGCAAGGCGGTAGAAAGAGCCAGAAGTGGTGGTGGACCAACATTTTTGGAGATGAAAACATATAGGTATAGGGGTCACTCTATGTCCGATGCACAACAATACAGAACAAAGGACGAGGTTGAGGAGTACAAGAAAATTGATCCAATCAATCAGATGTTGGAAATCATTAAGGAAAATAAGTATGCTTCCGAAGATGAGATCAAGAAAATCAATAAGCGCGTAAAGGACTTGGTTGTCGAATGCGAGAAATTCGCCGACGAATCAGACTACCCACCGGTACAACAATTGTATGACATGGTGTACGAGCAAAAGGATTATCCATTTTTACCACATAAATTATAAGTAGATGGCAGAAGTAATTAATATGCCAAGACTTAGCGATACCATGGAAGAAGGTACGGTAGCTAAGTGGCTTAAAAAAGTAGGGGATAAAATTGAGGAAGGTGACATTTTAGCCGAAATCGAGACAGATAAAGCTACAATGGAGTTTGAATCTTTTCACGAAGGTACGTTGCTCCATATTGGCATTGAAGAAGGTGATGGGGCTCCTGTTGATTCCCTTTTGGCAATTATAGGAGAAGAAGGGGAGGATATTTCCGGGCTCTTGAACGGAGCTAAAGCGACTTCATCCGAAACACAAAAAGAAGAAGATGCAGTTCATTCAGATTCAGACGATAGTTCTTCCGAAAGTGCTTCTGAGGCTTCTGAAGTTCCAGAGGGTGTAGAGATTATTAAAATGCCGCGTTTAAGTGATACCATGGAAGAGGGAACTGTCGCTTCTTGGTTGAAACAAGTGGGTGATGAGGTTGAAGAAGGAGATATCCTAGCCGAGATCGAAACCGATAAGGCTACGATGGAATTTGAATCATTCTACTCCGGAACCTTATTGTATATAGGGATTAAAGAAGGTGAATCTTCTCCTGTTGATACTGTTTTGGCAATTATAGGCCCTAAAGGCACTAAGGTAGAAGGTCTTTTAAACGAAAAATCTTCCGATTCAAAGGCCCCTGCAACCAAAACTGAAAAGAAAGAGGAAGCCCAAGTGGAAGAAAAATCCAAGGCAACATCAGAGCCAGTGACAGCTAGTGATGGTAAACGCATCTTTGTTTCACCATTGGCAAAAAAAATAGCTGACGAAAAGGGTATAGATCTTTCAACTGTTACCGGAAGTGGAGACCATGGAAGGATAGTAAAGAAGGACATTGAGAACTACCAGCCTGCACAAAAGGTGGCAGCACCAGCTTCAACTGATGCTCCTGCTGCAAAAACTTCAAGTATGGCCTTTGCCGCACCTGTAGGTGAGGAAAGCAGTGAAGAGGTGAAAAATTCCCAAATGCGAAAAGTTATCGCAAAAAGATTGGGAGAATCTAAATTTAGCGCCCCTCATTATTATCTTACGATAGAAGTGGATATGGACAATGCCAAGGCTTCTAGAGAACAGATTAACAGCTTACCCGATACCAAGGTGTCTTTTAATGATATGGTGGTTAAGGCTTGTGCCATGGCTTTAAGAAAGCACCCTCAAGTAAACACTTCTTGGAATGGGGATACTACACGCTACAATCATCACATCAGTGTGGGAGTTGCCGTTGCCGTTGAAGATGGACTTGTGGTGCCTGTGTTGAAATTTACAGATCAGATGGGACTAACCCAAATAGGGGCGTCCGTTCGTGATATGGCTGGGAAAGCAAGGAATAAGAAACTGACTCCGGCCGAAATGGAAGGTAGTACGTTTACGGTATCCAATCTTGGAATGTTCGGTATTTTGGAATTTACATCCATTATCAATCAGCCCAATTCTGCGATTTTATCCGTAGGTGCCATCGTTGAAAAACCTGTGGTCAAGAATGGACAAATTGTGGTAGGAAATACCATGACGGTTACCTTGGCTTGTGACCATAGGACTGTTGATGGTGCTACAGGAGCACAGTTCATGCAGACATTAAGGGCTTTTTTGGAGAACCCGGTAACCATGCTGGCATAAGATCATCGGCTTGAAATTATATTATAGAGCATCCCAATGATATTGGGGTGCTTTTTTTTATCTTTAAAAACAAATTTAAAATGATGAATAAAATTGTTAGTCTTGTGCTTTTAGCACTATTGGTTGGTTGTGGTTCCTCACAAAAAATAGAAACCCAAACTGTGGTCATAGGAGGTCCCGAAGGTGTGAAGGGGAAAATTGTAGGCACCTTGGATAACCCTGAAGTTTCCGGGACATCCGATAACGGGGTAATGACCGCTGCCTTTTCTGATAAGGACAAGATTGGGGATATTATGGATTATTTGGCTTCTGATGAGTTGCAGGGTAGGGAAACTGGAAGTGAAGGTATAGAGATGGCCGCAAACTTAATAGAAGGGGTGTTCAAAAAAAATAATATTAAGCCTTACTTTGTTACTTTTAAGGACACTCTTACCAATATGGACACGAACGCCTATAATATTGTTGGGGTCTTGGAAGGGACGGATCCCGCACTTAAAAATGAATTTGTGATAATCGGTGCACATTATGACCACATTGGACTTATTGCTCCAGAGAATGGAGATACAATTGCCAATGGCGCCAATGATAACGCTTCGGGTACAACTTCGGTATTGGAGTTTGCCAGGTATTTTGGGAGCAAAGCATCGAATAGCAGGAGCATTATTTTTGCGCTGTTCAGTGCAGAAGAGAAGGGACTTTTAGGTTCAGCCCATTTGGCAAAAAGATTAAAGTCGGAAAACCTTGATCTCTACACCATGCTAAATTTCGAAATGGTTGGGGTGCCCTTGGTCGACAAGGATTACTATGTATACGTCACAGGTTATGAGAAATCCAATTTGGCGGCCATTAGCAATGGGTATGCCAAGGAAAATTTTGTAGGGTTCTTGCCCACGGCCAAAGAGTACAACCTGTTCCAACGATCGGACAATTACCCGTTTGACAAGGAATTTTCGGTGCCTTCCCAAACGTACTGCACTTTTGATTTTACCAATTTTGATTTTTATCACAAGGTAGGGGATGAG
Source organism: Psychroserpens sp. (assembly GCA_047612485.1). Classification (GTDB taxonomy): domain Bacteria; phylum Bacteroidota; class Bacteroidia; order Flavobacteriales; family Flavobacteriaceae; genus Sediminicola. The sequence continues at coordinate 19,078 of JBLGAT010000012.1, read as the reverse complement.
CCAGAGCTAATGGATTATGAACACATGGCGAACTTTGTTAATAAGATGAATCCCGTATTGGAAAATATTATCAATGCACCGACCAAAGAAATAAAATACAATTAATGTCAAATATCATAATAACAGGTTCCAGTAGGGGCATAGGTTTTGAAATGGCACGGCTTTTTGCCAATGAAGGTCATCAAGTACTGGCGCTGTCCAGAAATGAAAAGCCCATACGAGAACTGGAACATAAGAATATTTCAAGTTTTCCTTTTGATATCTCCAAAAAGGCGGATATAAAAAAGATGGAAAACTTCATTGCTGAACATTGGTCCTCGGTAGATGTCCTTATCAACAATGCCGGTAAATTGTTGAACAAGCCATTTTTGGAATCGGCTATGGACGAGTTTGAAGAGGTTTATAGGGTAAATGTTTTTGGCGTGGCCCATATTACCCAGAGTGTCATTCCCCATATGTCCAAAAGTGGACACGTAGTTACCGTTAGTTCTATGGGAGGCGTACAGGGCAGTGCAAAATTCCCAGGTTTGGCCGCTTATAGTTCAAGTAAAGGAGCTGTGATCACCTTGACAGAATTATGGGCAGAGGAATTCAAGGATAGCGGACCTTCATTTAACGTTTTGGCCTTGGGTGCAGTACAAACGGAAATGTTGGAAGAGGCCTTTCCCGGCTATCAGGCTCCGGTAACCGCTCTTGATATGGCTGCCTACATCAAAGATTTTGCCTTATCGGGACATAAACTATACAACGGAAAAATACTACAGGTATCCAATAGTACCCCTTAAATGAACGATGTTTTAAAAAAATACCTCCCAGAACGAGCGATTGAACCCTGTTTGGTTTTGATCAAGGATAACGGGGTGCATCTTAAAATTGTAAATGAGCGAGTCACCAGGCACGGCGATTATAGAAGATTGCCCAATGGATTGCACCATATTACGGTAAACTCCTCCCTGAACAAATATCGTTTTTTGATAACCTTGGTTCATGAAATAGCACATTTGGTGGCTTTTGAAAAATATGGTAGACGGATATTGCCCCATGGGATAGAGTGGAAAAGAACATTTCAATATTTAATGTTGCCCTACATTCGGCCCGAAATATTTCCATCAAAGCTCTTGCCTTTGTTGGCCAATCATTTTAAAAATCCAAAAGCTAGCAGTGATACGGATGCTAAATTATCCATAGCTTTAAAGCAGTTTGATAGTCAAAGTAAGGAGAACTCCTACATATTTGAACTACCTTTTGGTAGTATATTCAGGATCTATAACGGCAAGTTGTTTAAGAAAGGGAACAAAAGGGTGAAGCGGTACGAATGTATTGAGATTGCCACTGGAAAAGTATATATATTTCAGCCCAATGCAGAGGTTGAATTGATTACAGATTAAAAATAAATGACCATGAACAAAAATTATTATGCCATATTAATGGCAGGGGGGGTAGGATCTAGATTTTGGCCCATCAGCACCTCTGATTATCCAAAGCAATTTCATGATATGCTCGGAACGGGTGATACCCTTATCCAAAAGACGTTCAAACGATTGAACAAATTTATACCTACAGAAAACATATTGATCCTGACCAATGAGCGTTATAACGATCTTGTCTTGGAGCAGTTACCATTGGTAAAGCAAGATCAGGTTGTTCTTGAACCGGCCATGAGAAATACGGCACCTTGTATCCTATATGCATCCCTAAAAATTCAAAAAATGAATCCCGATGCAGTTATGATCGTTGCACCAAGTGATCATTGGATAGAAGATGAAGATGCTTTTGCTAAGGATGTAAAAATGTGCTTTGATAAATGTGAAAAGGAAGAGGTCCTTTGTACCTTGGGTATTAAGCCGACATTCCCAAATACGGGATTTGGGTATATTGAGTTTCAGAAAGGTAATAATGATGCCCTTAAAAAAGTAGCACAATTTAGGGAAAAACCCGATTATGAAACAGCTAAAGAATTTTTGGCACAGGGTAATTTTTTGTGGAATGGGGGGATTTTTATGTGGAGTGTTGGCACGATCGTAAATGCTTTTAAAGCCTTTCAGCCCTCACAATTTAAATTGTTCGAGGATGGAATACCATCTTACAATACAAACGATGAAAGAGTATTTATAAAGGAGAATTACGGGAAGGCAGAAAATATTTCGATAGATTATGCTATCTTAGAACAGTCCAAATCCATTTTTGTGCTGCCTGCCACCTTTGATTGGAACGATTTGGGCACCTGGGGTTCCCTTTATGATAAATTGGATAAGGATGTCAATAACAATGCCGTCGTAAATAGTAAAGTAATTGCCCAGGATGCCAATGGCAATATGATTCGTACTGCAAAAGATAAGATTGTTGTTGTTGATGGTTTGAATGACTACATTATTGTTGATAAGGAAGAAGTGCTCCTGATATATCCAAAATCAAAGGAACAGGATATTAAAAAAGTATTGAACACTGTCAAAGATAAGTTTGGCGACCAGCATGCCTAATTATGAGCGAAAATTTAAATCAAGATAATAGTACCCCAACTGGAGGTGACGATAGTGGCGAGGATGTAAAAAAGGACTTTCAAGGGCTGTTGGAAAGTTCCAAAAAGTTTTTGTCCGAACTTTTGGATATCCGTAACAATACAGACCAAGAGGCTACCAAGGACTCCATAATAGCCGATATTCCTTTTAAGGGGCATACCTCTTGGATTTTGATCTGCTCCATTTTTATTGCCTCCGTTGGCCTTAACGCAAATTCTACGGCTGTAGTTATTGGTGCCATGTTAATTTCTCCACTGATGGGGCCTATTTTGGGTATGGGGCTGTCATTGGCCATTAATGATATAGATACCCTGAGAAGGTCGTTGAAGAATTTTGCGGTAATGGTTGTGCTCAGTGTCATTACCGCATTTCTATTTTTCTATTTTTTTCCATTAAAGGATCAATCCTCTGAGCTTCTGGCCCGTACCGAGCCGGATATTAGGGATGTGTTGATCGCCTTTTTTGGTGGATTGGCACTTGTAATCGCCAGGGCAAAAAAAGGGACCATAGCCAGTGTTATATTTGGGGTGGCCATCGCCACTGCACTTATGCCACCACTGTGCACGGTCGGATTTGGCCTTGCCATTGGTAATTTTGCCTTCGCCTATGGGGCCATGTACTTGTTTACCATCAATACCATTTTTATTGGTCTGGCCACTTTTTTGGTCATTCGCCTGTTGCGATTTCCCATGGTCCGTTATGTTAATTCACAAAGAAGAAGATTTATTGCGAGGATAGCATCCGTAGTGGCCATTCTGGTCATGATACCTGCGAGTTTTACATTCTATAATGCCCTGCAGAAATCCTTGTTCAAAAAAGATGCCGACCAGTTTGTTGTTGATAAGATCGCTCCCTACAAATTTGAGGGAGCAGGTAGATTTTTGGACAATCTGACTACCTTGGAATACAACAAAGGACAAGATCCAAAAATTGAAGTAGTTTTCATGGGGAATGAGACCGTGCCAGAGAACGTAATTGCAACTTGGGAGGCCCAAATGAAAGATTATCCAAAGCTAAAGAATACCGAACTTAAAGTGGTCCAAGGGAATAACGAAGTACAGGACCAAATGAAGTACATTAGTGAACTATATGAATCCAAGAAAAATGAATTGCTCAATAAAGACGCTCAAATAAAGGTGTTGGAGGGTGAGCTCATTAAGGTAAGTAAACTTGCGTCACAGCAGATACCTTTTGAAGAGATAAGTGCAGAGGCCAAGACCAACTACGAAAATTTGGCTAGTATGGGTTTTAGTTATACCATTACTACTGATTTCAACAAGCTTGATACCATTCCAATTTTTGAGGTAAAGTGGAAAAATGGATCCAAATCGACCCAGGTTGCTGCCGATACTAAAAAACTGAACGACTGGTTGAAATTGAGATTGAAGAATGCCAAGATACAGGTGAAGGCAGCCAATAATTAATTTCGCTCCTCTACATACATCTGTCTTACCTTTTTAAAAAGTTCAGAAGAGTAAACAAAGTCGGTCACAGCCTCATTGTCCGTTTTAAAGATTTCCTTGTGGGTACCTTCCCATTCTTTATAGCCATTTTTAAGGAACAATATCTTCTTCCCAATTTCCATTACAGAATTCATGTCATGGGTGTTAATGACAGTTGTAATACCATATTCCTCCGTAATTTCCATGATGAGGTTGTCTATCATAATCGCTGTCTTGGGATCTAGGCCAGAATTTGGTTCATCGCAGAATAGATATTTTGGGTTCATGACAATGGCCCTGGCTATGGCCACCCTTTTTTGCATCCCTCCTGATATTTCGGAAGGCAACTTGTGGTGTGCATCAATGAGGTTGACCCTCTTTAATACCATATCTACCCGATCCTGCATTTCAGATTTGGATTGTTTGGTGAACATATCCAAAGGAAACATAACATTGCCTTCTACGGTCATGGAATCGAACAAGGCACTTCCTTGAAATACCATTCCCATTTCTTGGCGTAAGGCCCGCTGCTCGTCCCCGGAGAGTTTGGAATAAACCTTTCCGTCATAGCTTATGGTGCCCTTGTCAGGAGTAAAGAGACCCAATAGGCATTTTAGGAAAACTGTCTTCCCTGAACCAGATTGTCCAATGATCAAATTGGTCTTGCCTTTCTCGAAATTGGTGGTGATTCCTTTAAGGACTTCTGAATTTCCAAATGACTTGTATATGTCGTTTACTTCTATCATTATCCTAGTAGTAATTGAGTTAGCATGTAGTTGACGATGATAATCGTAACACTTGTCCACACAAAAGCTGTGGTACTGGCTTTTCCAACCTCCAATGCCCCGCCTTTCATATAATATCCATGAAATGAGGGGATAGTAGCTATAATAAATGCAAATACCATCGTTTTGATAAAGGAATAGGCAACATGGAAAGGAATGAAGTCCAATTGCAGTCCCTCAACAAAATCAGCACTGGAACTAAACCCTCCAAATACACCTGCAACCCAGCCACCGAAAATACCTACATACATTGCAATGGCTATGGCAAATGGATACAGCAATAAAGCAACGATTTTTGGAAAGACCAAGTAGTTCAGGGAATTGACTCCCATTACTTCTAGGGCATCGATCTGCTCTGTAACCCTCATAGTCCCTATGCTTGAGGTGATATAAGAGCCTACTTTGCCCGCCATGATTATAGAGGTAAAGGTTGGTGCAAATTCCAAGATTACGGATTGTCTTGTTGCAAAACCAATTAAGTTCCGGGGTATGAATGGATTTGTAATGTTTAGGGCTGTTTGAATGGCGACCACCCCACCGATGAAAAAGGAAATAAAGATTATAATTCCCAAAGAGCCATAAATCAATTCGTCTATCTCCTTTAAGATGAGGGACTTCATTATGGGCCATTTTGTGGGTTTTTTAAAAACCTCCCTAATCATTATAAAATAGCTGCCAATAGATGCTAAATAGTTCATGTAATATAAATAGACTTCTTGCCGTAAAAATAGGAATATTAGCTTTCATTTAAGCTTCAATTACCTTTTTAAGGTATTTATTTATTTAATTTAGCGTCTTTAAGAATTTAAGCATGATAAAAAATAAATTATTACCATTAGTTTTACTGTTCCTTATTGGGAGTACCCCTTCTATAAGTAAAGCTCAAAAAAGAAATAATTCTGACCCTCAAAATTCAGTGACCCTTCAGGCGAAGCCTAAATTGGTGGTTGGTTTGATAGTAGATCAAATGCGCTATGATTATTTGACACGTTTTTGGGACCATTTTGGAGAGGGAGGCTTTAAGCGTCTTGCCAATGAAGGGTTTAATTGTAAAAACAACCACTTCAATTATGTTCCAACATATACCGGGCCGGGCCATGCTTCTGTTTATACGGGAACTACGCCAGCCATGCATGGTATAATCGGAAATAATTGGTACGATAAGGAATCAGGTAAGAGTGTGTATTGTGCCGGCGATGAGGCCTATGCCTCTGTAGGGACCTTGAGCGATGCAGGGAAAATGTCACCACATAGGTTGAATACCACGACCATCACCGATGAGCTGAGATTGCATACCCAGATGCGCGGAAAGGTAATAACCGTTTCATTAAAAGATAGGGGTGCTGTATTGCCTGGGGGCCATGCTGCTAATGCCGCATATTGGATGCATGGTGAAGATGAGGGAAATTGGATAAGCAGTACGTACTATATGGATCAGTTGCCGAAATGGGTGATGGATTTCAATGCCTCAACTATTGTAGAAGATTATAAAAAACCATGGAATACTTTAAAGGATATAGCTGCATATTTGGAGAGTGGAACGGACAATAACTCCTATGAAGGAATGTTTAAGGGCGAGACAACTACTGCCTTTCCCCATAATTTGCCGCTTTTATGGGATGCTAATGGAAAATATAGCCTGTTGAAAGCGACACCCTTTGGGAATAGTATTACTACAGATTTTGCTTTGGCAGCATTGGATGGAGAAAAATTAGGGGAGGATACAATCACAGATTTTTTAGCGGTAAGTTTTTCAAGTACAGATTATGTTGGGCACATGTATGGAGTCAATTCCAAAGAGGTGCAAGATACCTACATTCGGTTGGATCAGGATTTGGAACGACTACTAAAGACTTTGGACAAAAAAGTTGGAAAAGGGGAATATACGGTTTTCCTAACCTCTGATCATGGGGCTAATGATGTGCCCGCCTATCTGAAAGATCAAAAAATACCTTCGGGTTATATTCAGTCCAAGGACATGCAAAGCAAACTAAACGAATTTGTGGAGTATACTTTTGGGAGTAATGATTTGATTAAAAATATATCAAATAACCAAATATTCCTGGATCATGCGGTAATCAAAGGATTGGATCTAAGCTTGGAAAATGTACAGGAAACCATAGCTAATGAAATACTTGGATATGATGGGGTTGAACGGACATATACCGCCTATCAAATGTGGCAAAATGAGTACACTAAGGGAATTCCTTATATTCTACAAAATGGCTACAACCAAAAGCGTTCTGGCGATGTTTTGCTGGTGTTGAAGCCGGCAACGGTGCAATATTCCGAAACAGGTTCTACCCATGGTTCCAACTTTACCTATGATACGCACGTCCCACTATTATTTTATGGGATGGGAATTAAAAAGGGAAGTACGTTTGCCAAAACTGAAATACCTGATATTGCTCCTACAATAGCTTCTTTATTGGGAATTGCTTTCCCAAATGGAGCTACAGGGCAACCCATAGTAGAGGTTTTGGAATGATAAGCTAAGAAGGGTTTATGGTGCTTTTGGCTTCTCAATTATATTCTAGGGGTAATCAATTTTGCGGATTAGGTCAAATTATCCCAAGAGTTTGCCCTTTATATTTTTCCATCTCAAAGCCCTTATGAAACTACCTTCTTTTTCTGTGACCAAGTAAGGGGCTTGCTCTTTCTTGGCTGAGAAATAGCCGCTCAGGTTATCTAATAGTGCCTTTGACTTTCGCTGTTTCCAAGCCATTTTTGAAGATGCGATTAAGGTAATAAGAAAACCATAGCGCATTGAGTACATGGCCTTGCCCTGAAGTAATTTTGCCCTTTTGTTGTATGCTTTTCCAATAGGTCTCAAATGCTTCACTTTTAGGCTTTCATCGGTATGGATATCAAACCCGTGAAATTTGCTGAGCAGTTCATCCACGGTATCCCATCCCATGGCATTTCTAAGTCCTCCCATGGCCTGAAAGCAAGACTTTTTGTATGATTTGAATGCACCCCTAACATGATCATTGTCCATGGGATGATTTCTTATCCATTGTACATTCTCATTTTGTTCGTAAGCAAAGCCCCCTGCGATACCTACATTTGGGTGGTTATTAAAAATAGCGGCTATTTTTTCAAAATAATGGTCGGGTAAAATGATGTCGGCATCTAATTTTACGATAAAATCATAATCCACTTGTAGTTGTTCCAGGCCCTTTTCAAAAGCATTGACCACCTTGCTGCCGGGCATATGTAGATGTGAAGATATAATGTTCAGTTTTTGGAACATTGGATCATTGGCCGAAAACTCATCAATGATACTTTCTGTAGCATCATCGGAGTTGTCATTGACCACAATGACCTTTGTAGGTCTTAGAGTTTGCCTTAGCACAGATGACAATGCGTCCTTTAAATGAATTTCTTCGTTATGAGCGGGGATTACGATACTGTACTTCATAGGAAATTTAAGACTTTTCTATAGGTGCGTTCAGATTTTTCCTTTCCGCATATACAATATAATAACGGGGGGTTATACTTCTTAATAGGGGTCTAACTCCCAGTTTCTTAATGGGATTGGTCCATTTGGCACGGTCCTTAATTTCCCAGCCTGCCTTTTCCAAGAGCCAATCAAATTGCCAATCTTCAAACTCGTGATAATGCCTGTCCCAGGAGTCCGTTTTACTTCTGTAGGCATTGGAAAACCAAAGTCGTAAGGGAATACTTGCTACTAGTTTGTTTGCTTTTATTTCGCGCAATACATTAAAGGGAGCCACTAGATGTTCAAATATTTCAAAGGCGGTGACCACTTCGGCGGTGGAATTCTTGACCGATGAAAATTCAAGGTCCAAATCTTCGCCTTGGGTGTTTTCTACTGAAAATCCCTGCTCCTTCATGATTTTTGTAAAAGGGTTTTCAACCCCAAGATCTAAAATTGATTGGTCCTTACTTATGTGTTTTAGTAAAAATGAAGCGGTATGTTTGAATCTTTTATTTGGAAAATTGGTTTCGTACATGCTAGTATCTGTAAACGAAGGCGTTTATGTTCATTCCAGCGCCAACGCTTGCAAATATAGCAATATCTCCTTTTTTTATTTCCTGATTTTCCACTTTTCCCTTCCTGACCAAATCAAACAGGGTTGGGATAGTGGCTACGGAACTGTTCCCCAGCTGATTGATGACCATTGGCATAACGCCCTTGGGCACTTCAAGACCATATGATTTGTAGAATCTTTTTACGATGGCCTCATCCATCTTTTCATTGGCTTGGTGGATGAATATTTTTTTGACCTCATCAATTCCAATACCACCTTTGTCTAGGCAATCGCGCATTGCGTTGGGTACATGTGTCACGGCAAACTCATAGATTTTCCTGCCGTGCATTTTAATATATTTTGTTTTTGAAGGTTCTTTTTGTGAATAGGAATCACCATAAAATAAATAATATGCTTCATCATTTGCGTAGGTAGCTGAAGCGTGCGAAAGGATGTTTCCTTGGGCATTGGCCTCAATGATCGTAGCCCCAGCACCATCCGAATAGATCATGGAATCCCTATCAAACTTATCAACGATACGGGATAAGGTCTCTGCCCCTATAACAAGGCATTTTTTGGCAATACCACTTTTTATAAATGCATTGGCCTGAATAACTCCTTCTATCCATCCCGGGCATCCAAATAAAAGGTCGTAGGATACACATTTTGGATTTTGGATTCTAAGTTGATGCTTAACCCTTGTTGCCAAACTTGGGAGGGTGTCCCCCTGTGATTGTCCGTGTGCAACATCACCAAAATTGTGGGCAAATATGATATAGTCCAATTCTTCCTTGTCGATTCCGGCATCGGCAATAGCTTTCTCTGCTGCCAGGAAAGCTAAATTGGAGGTATTTAAGTGGGGTTCGGCATAACGTCTTTGTTCAATCCCTGTGATGCCCTTGAACTTTTCAATGATAACCGTATTTGGACTATTGAAAGATGAACCATCGGAATTGAGAAATTCATGATTGCCAAAATCTTCATTTGAAGTTATAATAGTTGGCAGGTAACAACCTGTGCCTGTAATACCAATAGTCATAGGAGTAGTCTTCATTTAATAATAGATACAATATAGTGCAAATTAACAAATAATATTATGCATGCATAAGGAAAACTACGATGGCCAATTCCAAATGAGTTCCGCTAACATCGTAACAAAAAGCCCCCCTATATGGTAAGGGAGGCTCGGAAGTATTTGTTTTATTGGGATTGTTACGCGTCTGCGTACGCTTCAATGGGTGCACAAGTGCATATTAAATTACGGTCTCCATACGCTTCATCTACCCTTCTAATACTAGGCCAGAATTTATTATCTGAAACAAAAGGCAATGGAAATGCAGCCTTATGTCTGCTGTATGGGAATTCCCAATTATCATTGGTTACCATGTCTAACGTATGAGGTGCGTTTTTAAGAACGTTATCACTATTTTCCAAGGTGGCTTCATCTATTTCTGCCCTTATGGAAAGCATGGCATCACAAAAACGGTTCAATTCTGATAATCCTTCACTTTCAGTAGGTTCTATCATCATGGTTCCTGCAACAGGAAAGGATACCGTAGGGGAATGGAAGCCGTAGTCCATCAATCGTTTTGCGATATCCGTCACTTCAATTCCGTTTTCCTTGAAAGGCCTACAGTCAATGATCATTTCATGGGCTGCACGTCCCATTTCTCCTGTATAGAGTACCTCGAATTTGCCACTAAGTCTATGTTTGATATAGTTAGCGTTTAATATCGCAATTTTAGTGGAATGTGTAAGGCCTTTTTCTCCCAACATCTTAATGTAGCCATAGGATATCAAGCAGACCAATGAACTTCCCCATGGAGCTGCTGAAATAGCCGTAATAGCTTTTTCTCCTCCAGTTTTAATTAGTGGGTTTCCAGGTAAAAAAGGAACCAATTGTTCTGCAACACAAATAGGTCCAACTCCTGGGCCTCCCCCACCATGTGGGATAGCAAAGGTTTTATGGAGGTTTAGGTGGCATACATCAGCGCCTATGGCAGCTGGGTTGGTAAGCCCGACCTGGGCGTTCATATTTGCGCCGTCCATATAGACCTGTCCTCCATTATCATGGATTAATTTTGTGATATGCTTAATGGAAGATTCAAAAACCCCATGGGTAGATGGATATGTGACCATTAAGGCGGCTAAATTATCTTTATGCTGTTCTACTTTAGCTTCTAAGTCTGCAACATCAATATTGCCTTTCTCATCAGTTTTTGTAACAACAACTTTCATTCCGGCCATCACTGCAGAAGCAGGGTTGGTGCCATGGGCAGAGGCAGGGATAAGACAGATGTTTCTGTGGTGGTCATTATTGGACTCGTGATAGGCCCTAATGGTCATCAAACCTGCATATTCACCTTGGGCACCAGAATTAGGTTGTAATGATGTTCCGGCAAATCCGGTAATAACATTTAGATCCTGTTCCAACTCCTTAAGCATAATTTGATATCCTTCTGCCTGTTCAATAGGTACAAAGGGATGTATATTGCCCCATTGAGGGGTACTTAAAGGAAGCATTTCCGATGCTGCGTTCAATTTCATGGTACAAGAACCGAGAGAAATCATGGAATGGTTCAAAGCCAGATCCTTGCGCTCCAATTTTTTGATATAGCGCATCAATTGGGTTTCTGAATGATAGGAGTTGAAAACGGCATTTTCAAGGAAAGAGGAGGAACGCTTTACGGATCCCGTAATGACAGCCTTACTTAACAGGTTGTCGATTTTTACGCCTTCTTTGGAAAGCGCGTTGGCAAAAATATCAACGATTTGTTGCAAATCTTTTAGGGAAGTAGCTTCATTAAGTGCAATACTTACGGTATTGGCACCGGGATAAAAGAAATTCACTTCATTTTTCTCGGCTTCCGGTCTTACCAATTTTGCATCGGCCTTAACGGTAATGGTATCGAAAAAGACACTATTGGTCTGGATCAAGCCCATTTTCTCTAAGGCATCTGCCAAGGTAGCGGTAGATGAGTGTACTTTGTCCGCAATATATTTTAATCCTTTGGGGCCATGGTAAACTGCATACATGCCCGCCATTACGGCCAATAGTACTTGGGCAGTGCATATGTTGGAGGTGGCTTTATCTCTTTTTATATGTTGCTCCCTGGTCTGTAGTGCCATTCGTAGGGCTGGTTTGCCATCGGTATCTTTGGTTACCCCGATGATACGTCCTGGAATACTTCTTTTGTATTCATCTTTAGTGGCGAAAAATGCAGCGTGTGGTCCTCCATACCCCAATGGTATGCCAAATCTTTGGGTGGTACCCACAACAACATCAGCCCCAAATTCCCCGGGAGGGGTTAATAATACCAAACTCAGGATATCTGCAGCAACTGCTACCTTAATATCGTTTGCCTTGGCTTTAGCCACAAAAGAGGCGTAATCATTTACTTTTCCGTACTTACCGGGATATTGCAATAATGTCCCATAGTAGTCTCCGCTGTAATCAAAAGTAGTGTGGTCTCCTATGACCAATTCTATGCCTAATGGGATAGCCCTAGTCTTTAAAAGGGATATGGTCTGCGGCAGTACCTCTTCTGAAACAAAGAATTTTACGATATTGTTTTTTTTCTGGTCCCTGCTCCTAACTTCGTAAAGCATGGTCATAGCCTCAGCAGCGGAAGTGCTTTCATCCAATAGGGATGCATTGGCCAATTCCATTCCGGTAAGGTCACAGATCATGGTTTGGAAATTCAACAAGGCTTCTAAACGACCCTGGGCAATTTCTGCTTGATATGGGGTATAGGCTGTGTACCATCCTGGATTTTCAAGTACGTTTCTCTTAATCGGGGAAGGTGTAAGGCTCTCATGGTAACCAAGTCCGATGTATGACTTAAAAACCTTATTTTTTTCAGAAAGTTTTTGAAGATGGCTAAGAAATTCGTGTTCGCTCATGGCCATCGGTAGATCCAATGGCTTTTTTAACCTAATGTCATCCGGAATGGTCTCATAGATCAATTGTTCTAGATTATCTACTTGTACCGTTTTGAGCATTTCCGGAAGGTCTTCTTCTCTTATACCTATATGGCGCAATGCAAATACGTCTGTCCTCATATTTTGGGAGTTTTTTTTCTTATTAAAAAGATGTGCAAAATTACTGATTTCTTATTTCAAAATCGAATAATTATGTTAGGTAAAACATAAAGTTTTTAACTAAAAATCAATGTTGTAAACAGTTTATTTAATTTTGTTCAATGAAATGGCTTAAGCGAGTTTTTAACTTTTATTTGGATGCCAGTATTCATGTGGCGTTAGGTGTTTTTGCCATGATGATTGCAAGTTGCCTCATCTTAAACATTTCACTGAACGGGAATCTGGCCAGCTTTCTTTTTTTTGGCACTATAGTCGGTTATAATTTTATCAAATATGGGGTTGAGGCCAAAAAGTATCTACTTGTAGCCAATAGCTACCATAAGAACATTCAGATATTTAGTTTAGTAGCCTTTTTAATTGCCATCTACCATGCCTGGTTTTTGAACTTTGAAGCTTGGAAGTGTATTGCCGTATTAGTTTTATTTACGACCCTGTATGCCATACCCGTTTTGCCGAAGGCCAGAAATCTAAGAAATCTAGGAGGGCTAAAAATTGTCGTGGTAGCTATAGTTTGGGCTGGGGCTACGGTACATCTCCCTGTTCTGGCAGCCTCAGGAGAGCTTTCTTGGGATGTGTGGGTGGAAGGGGCGCAGCGATTTCTTTTTGTCTTGGTCCTGATGATCCCTTTTGAGATCAGGGATTTGGATTACGATGAACCCGATTTAAAGACCTTGCCTCAAATAATAGGCTTTTTTAGAACCAAATTGATAGGCACCTTGGGGGCTTTTCTTTTTTTTTGGCTCCTTTTTTTAAAGGATCATATCTCTAATTTGGATGCCCTGTCCAAAGGTGTAGGCTTGTTTATGCTGGGCCTGTTAATGTTGTTGACACAAAGGAGGCAATCTACTTATTTCTCCTCTTTTTGGGTAGAGGCCCTACCGATTTTTTGGTGTATTTTCTTGTTATTGTTTTCTTTTTGGATTTAGCTTTTGCTTCATTTCCAACTTGTCCTTTTCCGATAGGGCTTTTAAATGAGCCTGTTTACACAAGGATGTGAGCTTGGTGTTCTTCTTAGTGTATTTAGAGCAAGTCTTGCACAATAGGACGTGGAACTTAAGTCTTAGGATCTCTAAAAAATTAGCTTCCTTATACTGTGCTTTGTTACATATTACTGCTGCTTCTTGGCAAGAAATCATAATTTAAAACCAATTTTGATTAAGGCAATCCATAAGGGTTGTTCTGGCCCTGTGTATCATCACCCAAAGATTAGACGGATTAATATCCAACTCATTACAAATATCTTCCGTGCTCATTCCCTGAACAGTTTTCATGGTAAAAACCAGGGATTGTTTTTTAGGTAATTTGGAAATACATTCCTGTATGGCCATACCCAGTTCTTCATTCTCTATCTCGCTGTTTTCTAATACACTTAAAGGATCGGCCACCTGCTCCTCTAGCCAATCCCCTTCGGTTTCGCTGCTGGTGTTGTAGGTCATACGGACCTCCGCTTTTCCCTTATTGGAGTTTATCTTGCGATAATGGTCAATAACTTTTCGCTTTAAAATTGCTATCAGCCATGTGCGCTCTGCAGCGTCACCCTTATAGTTTTTGGCAGATTTCAAACCGGCAAAAAAGGTTTCCTGTACCAGATCTTTAGCTATTTCGGCATCGCTTACGCGGGAAACAGCATAATTAAAAAGGTAATCGGCATATTGATCCACCCAAATTTTGGGCTGTAATACGTGATTTGTCATATTATTTTTTGCTCTTACCAAATGTAATTTATTTTTTTTTGAACATTAAGTATTATGTTTGTTTAAACAGCTTTACAATATGAAAACCCTTTTATCACTTCTTTTATTTGCAATTGTCCAGTTGGGAATGGCCCAAATGAAGACAAAACCCATTACCACTTTTGCCGAAGGGCATATGCAACAGGGTATTTTGGTCGATGTGCGAACGCCTGCCGAATTTAATATTGGCCATTTAAAGAATGCCAAGAATATCAATTGGTTAGGCGATACTTTTGCCAAACAGTTTGAGGCTATTTCCAAAGACCAACCAATTTATGTGTACTGTAAGGTTGGTGGACGTAGTTTAAAGGCAGCCGAATGGTTGTTGGCAAATGGGTATAGAGATGTGACCAACCTTTCCGGGGGTTACGATGCCTATTTAAAGAAGAATTGATCCCTTAATTAGCATCTTAACAAACAGACACAAAACCTGTAAGATTTTAAAGCCTCACAGGGTTCTAGTGTTTTAAATTAATCCAGCCCTTTCCAATAGGGGCTCTATTTTTGGTTCTGCGCCCCTAAACTTTTTGTAAAGGTCCATTGGGTTTTCAGTTCCTCCCTTGGATAGTATATTATCTTTGAATTTGGTGGCCACTTCCTTGTTAAAAATACCTTTTTCCTTAAAATATGCGAAGGCATCCGCATCAAGTACTTCAGCCCATTTGTAGCTGTAATAACCAGAGGAATATCCTCCTTGAAAAATATGGGCGAATGATGTGCTCATACAGGTCTCGGGTAAATCTGGAAACAGGTCGGTATCCTTGAATGCCTCTTTTTCCTGCGTCTTTACATCAGTGATATTGGTAGGGTCTGTGCCGTGCCAGGACATGTCCAAAAGGGCAAAGCTCAATTGGCGCAGGGTGGCCATCCCTTCCTGGAAGGTTGAAGATTCCTTGATTTTTTCTACTATTTCCATGGGAATCATATCCCCCGTCTTGTAGTGCGTTGCAAACAGTTCCAAAGCTTCTTTTTCATAGCACCAATTCTCCAATATCTGGCTAGGTAATTCTACAAAATCCCAATAGACCGAGGTGCCCGATAATCCTGGGTATACCGTATCTGCCATCATACCGTGTAGGCCGTGTCCGAACTCATGGAACAGGGTGGTCACTTCATTAAAGGTCAGTAAGGAAGGCTTGCTGGTGGTTGGTTTCGTGAAATTGCATACATTGGAAATGTGTGGTCGTACATTTACGCCATTTTCTACATATTGCGATTTAAAGGAAGTCATCCAAGCGCCACCACGTTTCCCCGATCTAGGGTGGAAGTCTGCATAAAATAGGGAGACCAGGTTTTTCTCTTCATCGCATACGCGATAGATCTTCACATCCGCGTGATACTTGTCAATATCAAAGACCTCTTCAAATTGCAATCCATATAACTTTTCTGCCACCTTAAAAACTCCAGCAATGACGTTTTCCAATTTGAAATAAGGCTTCAGTTTCTCATCGTCCAAGTTGAACAATTTCTGCTTTAATTTTTCTGAATAATAGGCGCTGTCCCATTTTTCCAAACGGTCAATTTGGTCCAACTCCTTGGCAAATGTCTCCAATTCCTTAAATTCCCTTTCTGCGGCGGGCTTGGCCTTCTCCAAGAGTGCGTTCAGGAACTCATGAACCTTTTCTGGCGTTTCTGCCATTCTCTCCTCAAGAACAAAATGGGCATGGGACTTATATCCCAATAAATAGGCGCGTTCATAGCGGAGCTTTGCTATGTTGATTATATTTTCTTGGTTATCCAACTCGTCATTATGAAAACCTTTACTGCCAAATGCTATGGAAAGTTCCTTTCTCAAGGCCCTGTTTTTGGCATATTTCATAAATGGAATATAGCTGGGGTAATCCAAGGTAATCAACCAGCCTTCTTTATCCTTAGATATTGCCGCCTCTTTCTCGCCTTCTGGGAGTCCATCCAAGTCCTTCTCATTGGTAATGTGCAGCTCGTATTTATTGGTCTCGGCGAGGACGTTTTCTCCAAATTGTAGTTTTAACTTGGAAAGATCGGCATCAATTTCTCGTAGTCTCTTCTTTTTATCCTCGGGTAAATTGGCGCCGTTTCTACTAAAACTTTTATATTTTTTATCCAATAAAGTTTGTTCTTCTTTGGTCAGGTCCAAATCATCTTTTTGCTCAAAGACGGCCTTTACCCTTTTAAAAAGACTTTCATTCAGCATAATATCATTGCTGAATTCTGATAGAAGAGGGGATACCTCCTGGGCTATTTTTTGGATTTCAGGATTGGTCTCAGCCGAGTTTAAATTGAAAAATACACTTGATACACGATCCAATTGTTGTCCCGCAAAATCCAGGGCCGCAATGGTATTTTTGAAAGTAGGAGCAGCAGTTGCATTCGCGATACCCTCTATTTCCTTTCTTGTCTGGGCTATAGCCTCCAGGAAAGCTGGTTTAAAATGCTCGTTTTTTATCTGTGAAAAAGGTGCGGTATCGAAGGGTTTCAATAATGGGTTGCTCATAGTTTTTTTTAATTCGATTATAAAATTTGGGTGCAAGCTGTCAAGAGGGAGTAGGTGTAATTCATTTGAAATAGATCAAATGTCTTTTCGGTCATTGCCCACTTGAAGTTATTTTTTTCGGACTTCCTCAGCACCCTGGATTACTTTTAGTTTTAGGCCTTCTTTGTATAAAATAATTTTGTCCAAGACACATTTATCATGGCTACCTATGATTTGGGCAGCAAGTATTCCTGCGTTTTTGGCACCGTTCAAGGCTACGGTCGCTACTGGGACACCACCGGGCATTTGTAGGATGGACAGAATGGAATCCCATCCATCAATGGAATTACTGCTCTTTACGGGCACTCCAATAACTGGCAATGGCGACATGGAGGCAACCATACCTGGAAGGTGGGCGGCACCGCCAGCGCCAGCGATGATAACTGAATAGCCATTTTTGTGGGCGTTCATACTAAAGTCGAATAATTTTTCAGGAGTACGGTGTGCAGAAACGATGTCCACATCAACCTCAATATCAAAGCCTTTTAAAATATCCACTGCTTCCTGCATAACGGGAAGATCACTTGTGCTTCCCATAACCACTGCCACTTTGCTCATAATTGTATAGTTTTCTTATTCACTGATTACCTTGATGGTCTGCTTTACTTGTTCGGCAATTTTTCTTGCCACTGCAATATCATGGTTCACTATGGTGACGTGTCCCATTTTTCTAAAGGGACGTGTTTGTTTTTTTCCATAAATATGTGGGGTTACCCCCTCCATATTAAGGATTTCTTCAATGTTCTTATAGATCACATTTCCTGTGTATCCTTCTGCGCCAACTAAATTCACCATAATACCGGCTACTTTACTCTCGGTATTTCCCAAGGGAAGATCCAAAATAGCTCGTATGTGTTGTTCAAACTGGTTTGTATAACTGGCTTCAATACTGTAATGTCCGCTATTGTGGGGTCTTGGAGCCACTTCGTTAACTAGGATTTGATCATCCTTTGTCTGAAACATTTCCACGGCCAAGACACCAATATGTTTCATTTTCTCTGAAACTATTAGGGCTATTTCCTTTGCTTTCTGCGCTACCTTATCATCAATTCGGGCAGGACATATCACATATTCCACTTGGTTGGCCTCTGGGTGGAATTCCATTTCCACCACTGGGTAGGTAACCACTTGCCCACTGGGGTTTCTTACCACTATAACGGCTAGTTCATTTTTAAAGGGGATCATATCCTCCGTTATGCACTCCACATTGGGCAATCCGTCTAGGTCTTTTAAACTTCTAACCACTTTTACACCTTGGCCATCATAGCCGAATTGGGTGCATTTCCATACAAATGGGAATTTCAATCCTCCATTGCTCACGCTGTCCTCTATTTCGCTGGTATAGGCAAACCTGTTGAAAGGGGCCGTTGGGATATCGTGATCTACATAAAAAAGCTTCTGTTTGGCCTTGTTCTGTATGGTGCGCAGTGTTTGTGAAGGGGGGTGTACCTTGATGCCCTCATTTTCCAACTTTTCCAGTGCATCCAAGTTGATATTCTCGATCTCAATGGTCAGTACATCTACTTTTTTTCCAAAATTGTAAACCGTATCGAAATCCATCAGGTCACCCTGCTGAAATTCATTACAGGATATCTTGCAGGGAGCTTCGTCCGAAGGATCCAGAACCTTGGTGTGTATATCGAACTTACGGGTCTCGTAAAGCATCATTTTTCCTAGTTGGCCACCACCGAGGATACCCAGTTTAAAATCGGAAGAAAAATAGTTCATGTAATATTCTTTAGTCTTTTGGATAAGCGCATGCTAATAGTGTCACAAAAATACATTTAAATCTTAAAACAGCCTTGCGCATCTCAAAAAGAGAAATCAAAATGTTATCTTTGGCATCTCATAAAATTAATGGATGTGATAAAGCTCCACGACAAATATTTTAAACCATTTCTTAGCAAAGCAGAAATAGAAACTGCCGTTAAAAGGGTGGCCCTTGCCGTTGCAGCCGATTATAAAGATCAGATACCCATTTTTGTGGGTGT
>JBLGAT010000011.1:0-46645 GCA_047612485.1 Psychroserpens sp. | reverse complement strand
CGCAGTTTATTCCAATAGCAGCTGCCGCACGCTTCAAAGCTTCTGAGGATTTTTCTATTGGTGCTGATTTAGGTTATGCATTAGGAATTAATGAAGGTAACGATGGAGGGTTTTATTACAGACCCATGGTTGGTTATGACGTTTCTGAAATGGCACAACTAACACTATCTTATTCTGGTGTTAGCGTTAAAGATGCTGATTTTACATTTTCTACGATCAATTTAGGTGTCCTTTTTTCTTTATAAAAGGATCAAACAATTTAAATTATATAAAACGGAAATAGCGATGTTTCCGTTTTTTTTATGCCTTACTATTTGATATGTTTACAAAACGAATCTAGGTTACTAATTTTATTCCAATATTTTAATTGGGGCGTATAGGTTATATACGTTCATGTTTTAAAATAATTAAAAGTTTAAACTCATGAAAATAATCATTATCAACGGTCCCAATCTCAACCTTTTAGGAAAAAGGGAGCCCGAAATCTACGGTAACATCACTTTTGAAGATTATTTCACGGAATTGCAGTTCAAATATAAGGACGTGCAATTGGAATATTTTCAGACGAACGTAGAGGGAGAGATCATCAACAAACTGCATGAGAGCGGATTTGAGGGCTATGAAGGCATAATTTTAAATGCCGGCGCTTATACCCATACTTCCATCGGTATAGGAGACGCTATCAAGGCTATAAAAACCCCTGTAGTGGAAGTACATATCAGTAATACCTTTGCACGGGAGGAATTTAGGCACATGTCCTATATTTCACCAGTGGCTAAAGGGGTTATACTTGGTTTTGGCCTGCCAAGTTATAATCTGGCCATTCAAAGTTTTCTAAGCGGAAGGTCTTAAATACTTTTTGTCAATATAAAAAGTACCAAATGGGAGTAAGGAAGCAGAGAACAAGATAATAAACCTTTTAAATCCCCATTTTCTTTCGATCGTCATTAAAACGGCAAGAACTGCATATCCAATAAAAAGAAATCCGTGGGCATACCCAATATAGATGTTGGGCTCCGGAATTCCGCCTTTGTATTTTAAAGGCATTCCCAATCCAAATAAAAGCAAGAAGGAAATACCCTCCAAAATGGCAATTAATCTAAAAATTTTCAGCATCCTTTAATTGAATTAAAAAATAAAAAAGGACTACAGGGGTATTGGTCAACAAAACCATCTGTAATCCTTTTATAAAAATATATTATAGGTGTATTACCTCGCCATAGGCTTCGGCAACAGCTTCCATTACAGCTTCACTCATGGTTGGGTGAGGGTGAACCGCTTTTAAGATCTCATGACCGGTAGTTTCTAATTTACGGGCAACAACAGCTTCAGCGATCATATCGGTCACTCCGGCACCAATCATATGGCAACCTAACCATTCGCCGTACTTGGCATCAAAAATCACCTTTACAAATCCGTCAGGGGTCCCAGAAGCCTTGGCCTTGCCACTCGCAGAGAATGGAAATTTACCAACTTTAAGCTCGTAACCCTTTTCTTTGGCTTGTTTTTCTGTAAGTCCAACAGAGGCTATTTCCGGAGTACAATAGGTACATCCTGGGATGTTGCCGTAATCCAAAGGCTCAACATGTAATCCTGCAAGCTTTTCAACACAAAGGATCCCTTCGGCTGAGGCAACGTGTGCCAATGCCTGGCCAGGAGTAACGTCTCCGATGGCGTAATATCCTGGGATATTCGTCTGGTAGAAATCGTTCACCAATATCTTATCACGGTCAACCGCAATTCCTACCTCTTCCAAACCAATATTTTCAATATTGGATTTGATGCCTACCGCAGAAAGGACGATATCCGCATCGATAATTTCTTCACCTTTACTGGTCTTTACGGTCACTTTTACGCCCTCACCCGACGTGTCTACATTGGTCACTTCCGAAGAGGTCATGATTTTGATACCCGATTTTTTAAAGGAACGCTCCAATTGTTTGGAGATGTCTTCATCTTCTACAGGGACTACGTTCGGTAAAAATTCCACAACCGTAACCTCTGTTCCCATGGAATTATAGAAGTACGCAAATTCTATCCCAATAGCCCCACTACCAACAACAACCATTTTTTTAGGTTGTTTGTCCAAGGTCATGGCCTTTCTATATCCGATTATTTTTTTACCGTCCTGTGGCAAACTAGGCAATTCCTTGCTACGTGCACCAGTTGCAATGATAATGTTATTGGCACTGTATTCAGTTTCCTTTCCATCGGCATCGGTCACCATCACCTTTTTACCAGGCATTAATTTGCCAAATCCTTCGATGACCTCAATTTTGTTCTTCTTCATCAGAAATTGAACACCTTTGCTCATACCATCGGCTATATTACGACTTCGTTTAACTACAGCATCGAAATCCTTGTCGAATCCGTCAACTGTTAGGCCGTAATCTTCGGCGTGCTTTAAGTATTCAAATACCTGAGCAGATTTTAACAATGCTTTAGTTGGAATACAGCCCCAGTTTAAACAAACACCACCTAAATTCTCTTTTTCAATTACAGCGGTTTTAAATCCTAATTGAGAAGCTCTAATGGCTGTTACATAACCACCTGGACCACTACCCAAAACAATAACATCGAAATTGCTCATTTATATCTGTTTTAAAATATCTATTTTTTGAAGTTGCAAAGTTACAAAACCAAACCTAAACCCCATAGCAGGGGTTTAAAAATAAGTGTGCCATTTAACGTATTCCCCACGATCCGTTAATTTACTCCGGTAATTCCAATCCTTTTGTCCTAGAATGACATCGTGGTTCAAACAAAAAAAACCAACCATCTCTGTAGAAGAAAGGGTGGGTTTTTAGTGTTCATAAAGGTCATAATATATTAGCAACAGGTTTTTATAATGCCGACAACTATTTTTTTGGATCAAAACCAATACTTACAGAATTGATGCAGTACCGTTGCCCTGTTGTCTCTTGGGGTCCATCGTTAAAAACGTGTCCCAAATGTCCACCACAATTGGCACAGACCGTTTCCGTGCGGATCATACCATGTGTGTTATCCCGGATATATTCTATCGCACCTTCGATAGCTTCGTCAAAAGAGGGCCAACCACAGCCACTCTCAAATTTGTTTTGACTTTCAAAAAGTTTGGCATCGCAAGCTTTACAGTGATAGGAACCATCTTCGGAATGGATATTATATTTTCCGGTATGTGGGTATTCAGTTCCTTTTTTGCGTAAGATTCTGTACTCTTCATCCGATAATTGCGCTTCCCACTCTGCTTCGGATTTTTCTAAGCTGTATTTTTTATCCATGTTTTAATAATTTAGGATCGTAATAAATTCATTAAAAAGTTTCTTAGTGCCAATGTATGAAAGTGGTTTGGCAAAAATTTTATTTCTTACCATCAACCATCAACCATCAACCATCAACCATCAACCATCAACCATCAACCATCAACCATCAACCATCAACCATCAACCATCAACTAATTATCCGGAACAAATTTCATGGCAGCTCCATTGATGCAGTGCCTTTTGCCCGTAGTTTCCCTTGGGCCGTCTTCAAAGACATGTCCTAAATGTCCCCCACAAACTGCACAGTGTTCTTCTGTACGTTTGTAGCCTATTTTATAATCCACATCATAGGCGACATTCCCGTCGATGGCTCTGTCAAAACTTGGCCAACCAGTTCCGGAATCAAATTTGTGCTCTGATTTGAACAAAGGGGTGCTGCATGCGGCACAGACATAGGTCCCTTGTCTTTTTTCCTTTAGCAGGTCACTTGTAAAAGCGTTTTCGGTCCGAGCCTCCCTAAGGACATAGTATTGCATGTCCGTAAGCTCCTTCTTCCATTCTTCTTTGGATTTTACGACCTGATACGTTTCTTTAGCACTTGCTGTACTCTTGTCGGTTTGTTTTTTGTCTTGTGAATTTCCTTTACATCCAGTTAGTATAATGCAGAAAATTAGAACGATATTCTTGATCATTGTACAATATTTTTGGTTTCTTTTTTAGACGGAAAAATTCATTTTTCCTTTCAAATTTAAAGTACTTACGGGAAAATATGCGTTAAGGTTTTGCCAAGTTGGATAGCGTTTAAAGCAAAAATCCCCAATTCCTTAGAGGATTTGGGGATTTTAGTAAATATTATTCGGGCGTTTAATCCACTATTACTCTCTGAATGTCTTTTTCTGTAACTCCTAAAGTTTGCATAACAGATGCAATATTGGATCTGTCCAATTTGCCACTGGCATAATCCGCTGGCATAATCGCGATTCTAAAAACTTGATTTTCCGTATCGCCGGGGGCCAAAGTGCCCAGGTCAAAGTCCGATTCCAAGAAAATTCTTGCATCCAAAAAGGTATGGTCGTAATTGTATTGTAATATTCCTTGGTTTAAGATTCTGGTTTGGGGCAGCAATCTCCAAATATCTACAGCTTCCCCATTGCTATCCTCTGTTTGGTCCCATAAAATAAATACCAATACGATATCGGATTCAAAAACTTCCACGGTTTGGGGAAACTCATAAAAAATGGAGTAGTTATTTGCTGAGGTGAAATCACCTTCAATTTCCAAGACCTGCCCAACCACGTTGACCCCGTCAAGGCCATCCTGACCGTCAAAGCCATCAAATCCAGGAGGCCCCGCAGGTCCTTCACATGCCATAAAAAATAGAGCTAAAAATGTTCCTAATGCTAAACTGATTTTTTTCATAATGTAAGGTTTAAAGTTTTTTATATTTTCTAAGGACGCATCCTAACTTTGGTATTCTTTAAATGAAGGTTTCAAAAAGCGTTCCACTTTTTACAAAACGATATAAAAAGATAAAAGTTGTAGTAAATTATGGTCCCCCAAAGGAAATGACCAAACTTGTTTTATATTGCAATAAATAACCAACCCATGCCAGAAGTACTTTCCCATAGTCTATTTTCTAGTTTTGATATCCATTTATTTAAATCAGGAAAACATCACCGACTTTATGAGAAATTAGGTTCCCATCCCATGAAGGTCAACGGGGTAGATGGCACCTATTTTGCCGTATGGGCACCTTCCGCCAAAGCTGTATATGTTATTGGGGATTTTAATTTTTGGCATCAGGACCATAAATTAAATGTACGTTGGGACGGCAGTGGTATTTGGGAAGGATTTATTCCAGGTACAGGCAAGGGAACGCTTTATAAATATATGATCCATTCCAATAACAACGGTATGGTCACGGAAAAAGCAGATCCTTTTGCAAGATCCTGCGAGCACCCACCAAAGACGGCTTCCGTTGTTTGGGAAGGAGACTATAAGTGGAAAGATGAAAATTGGATGGAACATAGGGAAACCAAAAACGGTTTGGATTGCCCTTATTCTGTCTATGAGGTACATTTGGGGTCTTGGAAACGTAAAAATGATAACGAATTTCTTTCTTATACGGAGCTTGCCGACGATTTGGTCACCTACGTAAAGGAGATGAACTTTACCCATGTAGAATTTATGCCCATCATGGAGTATCCTTATAATCCTTCTTGGGGATATCAGCTAACGGGGTATTTTGCTCCTACGTCAAGGTTTGGAAGTCCAGAGGAATTTAAACTTTTGGTGGATAAACTTCACCAAAACGGTATTGGGGTAATCCTGGATTGGGTGCCTTCTCATTTTCCGGAAGATGCACATGGACTGGGAATGTTCGATGGTTCACATCTCTATGAACATCCAGATAGAAGAAGGGGGTATCATCCAGATTGGAAGAGCCTCATCTTTAACTACGGAAGGAACGAGGTACGCGCTTTTTTAATCAGCAATGCGATTTTTTGGTTAGACCAATTTCATGCCGATGCCTTACGGGTAGACGCCGTTGCCTCCATGCTATACCTGGATTATTCCAAGGAAGAAGGGGAGTGGGAGCCCAATATGTACGGTAACAATGAAAACTTGGAGGCCATTTCTTTTATAAAGGAGCTCAATGAAGCCGTTTACCTTAACTTTAACGGGGTGCAGACCATTGCCGAAGAATCAACATCATTTCCAATGGTCTCCCGTCCTGTAAGCCTTGGGGGACTCGGATTTGGTATGAAGTGGATGATGGGTTGGATGCACGATACCTTGGAATATTTTAAAAATGATCCTATCCATAGAAGGCACCATCAGAACGACCTTACATTTAGTATGACCTATACCTTTACTGAAAATTTTATGCTTCCCTTTTCTCATGATGAGGTGGTGTACGGCAAACAATCTTTGTTGTACCGTATGCCAGGGGATGAATGGCAGCGTTTTGCAAATTTACGTTTGTTATACGGGTATATGTTTGCCCATCCAGGCGCCAAATTATTATTTATGGGAGCTGAATTTGCACAGTCGTCCGAATGGAATTTTCAAACCGGTTTGGACTGGCATTTGCTGCAATATGATGTTCATGCAGGAATCCAACAATTGGTCAAAGATTTGAATAGGTTGTACAGGGACCAGCCGGCACTGTATGAAAAACAATTTACCAATGAAGGATTCCAATGGATAGATTATGGGGACCATGAAAATTCCGTGCTTACCTTTATGCGAAAAGGGATCAATAAAAAGGATGATCTGATCATAGCCTGTAATTTTACTCCTATTTTAAGGCTTAACTATAGGGTCGGTGTTGAAAAAACAGGGAAATTAAAAGAAATTTTTAATACTGACGATGAGAAATACGGGGGTAGCGGCAGTACTGATAACAAGACGCTTAAAGTGGAAAGTATCCCCTGGCATGGACATAAGAAATCCATGGAGTTGGATATTCCGCCATTGGGAATTGTGATAATTAAATAAAACCATATTATTTTTATACCAATAAAAAGTTCATTAGGGTAATACTATCACCGTAATATCCATCGTTAATGTGTTTTTTTGTGTTGATTAAACCAACTAATTATGATTACGAATACAGAACTCGAATATAAGGGGAATTTATATCCCAATAATATCTCAGATTTTAAAAGAGAAGCGGACAAATTATATTTCACTACAGAAAATGGAGTGATTTTGCAAATCACTGTATTAAGGGACAGTGCTTTGCGTTTTAGATATGCCACGGAAAATAGTTTTGAACCCGATTTTTCATATGCCATAAGCGAGGATGCCAGTACCGGATACAATGAGCTTGAAATTGAGGAAACACCCACGGAATACCTGATCAGAACAGCCAAATTGAAAATTTTGGTGGATAAGCAGACCTTAAGGACCCAAATTTCCGATTTAGAAGGTAATATCATTAACGAAGATGAGCTTGGATTTCATTGGGAAGAAAATTATGAGTACGGTGGAAATACGGTAAAAATGAGCAAGATTACCCAGTCAGCAGAGAGTTTCTATGGCTTGGGAGATAAAGCAACGCATTCCAACTTAAAAGGGAAAAGAGTTACAAACTGGGCAATGGACCAGTATGCTTTTGCGAAGGATCAGGATCCCCTTTACAAGGCAATACCTTTTTATGTTGGACTCCACAAGGATAAGGCCTACGGAGTCTTTTTTGACAATTCCTTTGGGACAACCTTTGATTTTGCACATGAAAGAAGAAATATCACCAGTTTTTGGGCTGATGGTGGGGAAATGAACTATTATTTTTTCTATGGGCCAAAAATATCTAACGTGGTAAAAGCCTATACCGACCTCACGGGGAAACCAGAATTGCCGCCGCTTTGGGTCCTGGGATTTCATCAGTCTAAATGGAGCTATTTTCCGGAAAGTAGGGTAAAAGAGATCGCTACCAAATTTAGGGATCTAAAAATTCCTTGTGATGCCATTTATTTGGACATCGATTATATGGAGGGTTTTCGTTGTTTTACTTGGAACAAAAGTTACTTCCCCGATCCAAAGGCAATGGTAAAGGAATTGAGCGATCAAGGTTTTAAGACGGTAGCTATAATAGATCCGGGAATTAAAGTGGACAAGGATTACTGGGTGTACCAGGAGGGAATGGAGAACGACTATTTCTGTAAAAGAGGGGATGGCCCTTATATGCGAGGAAAGGTCTGGCCAGGAGAATGTAATTTTCCTGATTTCACCAATCCTGAGGTTAGAGAATGGTGGGCCGGTCTTTACAAAGAACTAATTGCTGATATAGGCGTGAAAGGGGTCTGGAACGACATGAACGAACCGGCTGTAATGGAAGTACCGACCAAGACATTTCCTTTGGATGTTCGACACGACTATGACGGCAATCCCTGCAGCCATAGGAAAGCACATAATGTTTATGGTACCCAAATGGCAAGGGCAACCTATGAGGGGGTCAAAAAATTCACCTATCCAAAGAGGCCATTTGTAATTACCAGATCGGCCTTTTCTGGGGCGCAACGGTATACTTCAACTTGGACAGGTGATAATGTGGCAACTTGGGAACATTTATGGATCGCCAACGTGCAAGTGCAACGTATGTGTATGAGTGGAATGTCCTTTATAGGTTCGGATATAGGCGGATTTGCTGAACAACCTAATGGGGAGTTGTTCGCCAGATGGATTCAAATGGGAGTTTTTCACCCTTTTTGCAGGGTGCATTCCAGTGGTGACCATGGAGACCAGGAGCCTTGGTCTTTTGATAATGAGGTTACGGATATAGTTAGAAAATTTATTGAGTTGAGGTATCAACTATTACCGTATTTATATACCATGTACTGGAAATATTGTAAGGAAGGAACTCCAATGATACAGTCTTTGGTCTATTTTGATCAGGAAGATCACCAGACACATTTTAGAACGGATGAGTTTATTTTTGGGGAACAGATATTGGTCTGTCCTGTTCAGGAACCAAATGCCCAAGGGAGAAGAATGTATATACCAAGAGGTAAATGGTATAATTTTTGGACAGATGAAATGGTAATGGGTGGTAAGGAAAAATGGGTGGTGGCTGATATAGATAAAGTGCCCCTATTTATAAAGGAAGGTGCCTTGATTCCAAAATACCCGGTGCAACAATATGTAGGTGAATTGGTGGTTAAAGAACTAATCTTGGATGTGTATTTTAAAAAAGGAACAGAGGAGTCTACTGTTTACGAGGATGGTCAAGATGGTTTTGATTACAAAAAAGGTAGATATAGTCTTCGCAACTTTAAATTAAGAGGGAAGGATGATCAGTTGATCATCCAGCAGTTTAAGGACGGCACGTTCATTACTTCATACGAGACCATAAAATTGAAGTTTCATGGTCTACCATTTCAAATTAAAACCATTCAAGTGGATAATGAAGTAGTGACCTTTGAAGATGTCAAATTAAACGGTAGTAATTCGATTGAATTGAGCAAAGAATTTACTGTTTTAGAGTTAACGGGGATGTAAATTTTTTTGTACTTTCAATTTTTAAAAAGAACAAATATCATGAAGAAGATAGTATGGGTAGCAGCCCTTTTATTAATTGCCTCGGCCTGTAAAACAAATCCATTTACTGGTCAGCGAACATTGAATTTTTATCCAAATAGTCAAGTGTTTCCGACAGCTTTTGCTCAGTACGGCCAATTCTTGGAAGAAAATAAAGTGGTGACGGGAACAGCAGATGCCAAAATGATCACCAAGGTGGGGCAACGCATTGCAGTCGCTTCTGAACGTTGGTTGACCGCAAATGGGTATCCAGGATATCTAAAGGATTATAAATGGGAGTACAATCTTGTCAATGACGAGACTGTAAATGCCTGGTGTATGCCGGGAGGTAAGATTGTTTTTTACACTGGTATTTTGCCCATTTGCCAGGGGGAAACGGGTATAGCTGTGGTTATGGGGCATGAGGTGGCACACGCCTTGGCAGATCATGGTGCACAACGTATGAGTGCCGGAACCCTACAACAATTAGGGGCAGTGGCCGGGAACGTTGCGATAAAGGACGAAAGTACCTTGGCAATTTTTAATCAAGCTTATGGTGTTGGTACTACGGTAGGGGGGATGCTTCCTTTTAGCAGAAGCCACGAAACAGAAGCCGATAAGATTGGTCTTCAGATTATGGCCATTGCAGGATTCAACCCTTATGAGGCTGCGGAACTTTGGAAGCGAATGAAAGCCAATAGTGGCGGACAGGCACCTCCTGAGTTTTTGAGTACCCACCCTTCCAACGATACCAGGATCAATAATTTGACTGTTTGGGCACCGGAAGCGGAAGCCGAAGCAAGAAAATTTGGGGTTACCACATTTCAATAAAAATATGAAGGCATTAATATAATTGGACTTATAAACTGACAAGCTGCTCTGTAAAGGGCAGCTTTATTTTTTTCATATGGGAAGTATCGCTTTGGTAAAGGGTAGTAAGAAATTGTTGAATGCCTGGGCATTTTACGACTGGGCAAATTCAGTGTACAGCTTGGTCATAGCCTCTGCAATATTCCCTATTTTTTATGGTGCCTTGTTTCGAAGTGCCAATATAGAAAAAGTAGTGTTGTTTGGCGGAGAGATAGCAAGGGGCCCATTGATCAGTTATGTTACCTCGGCAGCTTTCTTGTTTATTGCCATCATTACCCCTCTCATGTCAGGAGTGGCAGATTATCTCGGAAACAAAAAATTATTCCTAAAATTTTTCTGCTATTTGGGGGGTATTTCCTGTATGGGCCTTTATTGGTTCTCTTTGGAAAATATTTACTTCGGATTGGTGTGTTATTTCTTTGGGTTGGTTGGCTTTTGGGTCAGTTTTGCATTTAACAACTCCTACTTGCCGGATATTGCTTTTCCAGAACAACAGGATGGTATCAGTGCCAAGGGATTTTCCATGGGGTACATAGGGAGCGTAATTTTACTATTGTTCAATTTGGCCATGGTGATGAAGCCCGACTTTTTTGGGATTACTTCGGATGGCGGTGAAATTGCGGAGATAAAAGCGATGAAGTATTCTTTTCTTTCCGTTGGTATATGGTGGATGGTTTTTAGCCAATATACTTTTTACCATTTACCCAAAGGCAATAAAAAAGCAGGGCCAAAAGAACATGTGTTCCTTAATGGTTTTAGGGAATTAAAAAGTGTCTGGAGGCAATTGGGTAAGGAGGTTCGGTTAAAAAGGTACCTCGGCGCTTTTTTTGTGTACAGCATGGCCGTACAGACCGTAATGCTCATAGCTACCTATTTTGGGGAGGAAGAAATTGGTTGGGGCTCGGATAATGAACGCACCATGGGCCTTATCATAAGTATTCTGGTGATACAGATCGTAGCCATTCTCGGGGCTACTTTAACGGCAAAAGCTTCCAAGTCGTTTGGAAATATAAAAACCTTGATTGTGGTTAATATTTTGTGGATTGCCATTTGTATCTATGCCTTTTTTGTGGTCACCCCAACAGATTTTTATATTGCCGCCGGGTGTGTTGGTATAGTTATGGGAGGAATTCAAGCCCTTTCAAGATCTACCTATTCCAAATTCATACCCGCAACAAAGGATACAACCTCGTTCTTTAGCTTTTATGATGTCTCAGAAAAAATAGGAATAGTCATAGGGACCTTTATGTATGGCTTTATTGCCCAGCTTACCGGTAGTATGAGGAATGCGACCATTTTTCTTGGGGTATTCTTTGTTATTGGTGCTATCCTCTTGACCAGAGTGCCCAAAAAATAAAAAAGCCCTTAACAAGGGCTTTTTTAAATAGGAGTATAATGGATTCAACCTTTGGAGATATCCCCCGAACCTGATGATTTGGAATCTATCTTTTTTGGGTTTCCACGGTAGGTGATATCCCCCGAACCTGAGACGCGCGCCTGTATCATTTCGGTAGCTGTAACCTCAATATCTGCCGAGCCTGATACATTGGCCGTGACATTTTCGGCAGACAGGCCATATGCTTTTATGTCGCCGGAACCGGAAACCCTGACATCAAAATCCGAAGTTTTTCCATTTAGGGTGATGTCCCCAGAACCAGAAATAGTTGCCTTTACTGAATTCGAAGTCACCGAAAGTGAAATATCTCCAGAGCCGGAAATATCTGTTTTGAAATTGTTGGTTTCTATTGTTTTTTTTCCAACAATATCCCCAGAACCAGATAAGGTAACTGCATCAACACTCTCTACGGGGACCGTGATAAAAATCCCCTGTTTCCAGGAAGACGGACTTAAATTAGTCCCTTTTTCAACCTTGATGACCAATTTGCCATCCTTTACTTCGGTAACGATATGTTCCAAAAGGTTTTCTTCCCCTTTTATGGTCAGCTTGCCTTCTTTCCCATCAATAAGTTCTACATCAAAGAAACCAGCTATGTAAATTGCATCATAGGATCCTGTGTTCCTATTTTCTGTAATTACATTTCCGTTCCCCTTTATTTTTTTGCCCCATTGGGCATAGGTAAATGTCATGCACAGCATGGAAACACCTAGTATTAGAATTTTTTTCATGGTCGTAATGGATTTAGATTAGTTTTTATTGAAAGATATGCTGCCATATTCGCTGCCAATGGAAACATTATTTCCACTATTGCTTTTGCCGAAATAGCCTTTGTAATATTTTTGGTTCGGCTTTTCTGTACTGATAGTGATCTCGAAATTTTCTTTGCCACTAACACCGGCATATTCTGCGTTGATCTCAAAATCAAAATAGTATTGGGGGTTATAGCCGATAGTTATTCCCATGTAATCCGATTTGATACGAACATTACCTGCATCTGCTGCGAGCTCCTTGACTTTAAGGGAACCATAGTCGGCCGAGATGTCTAAATTCCCATGGATAATACCCAGTTTTATATTGATATAATCGCCATTACCCTGAACATTATTAGCCTCTCCTATGTCAATAGAGCCATAATCATTGGAGTATTGTAGATTGTCCATTTTTGCTACAGTAACATTAGTATAATCGGCTTTAATGACCAGATCACCTGCCTTATCTATGGTGAAGCCAGAATAGTCCGCGGAAATTTTACCACTATTGATATAGCCAATACTACTTTTGGAGGTATAGTCAAAATTAAGCTCATTGTTCCTGCCTCTCAATTCACCAATCTCCAATCTGCCATAATCACAATTGATCTTGGCATGCCCATCTATCCTGTCCAAAATGATACTGCCGTAATCATTATTGAGGTGAATTTTGTTCTTTACAGGTACTTTTATGAAATAGTCGATCTGCATATTCACATTATTGCTACCTCCCCAGTTCCAGTTCCAATTGTTGTTGTTCTGGTTGAAAATTGTTTTGGCGGAAACCATTTCCCTACCGGCTTCAAAATCAACGGAGATTTCATTTAATTTTTTTTGGACCTTTTCTTCATTGTTACCATTGGTCTTGATCCGTACCTCAATAACGATCCTGTTTTCGTTCCAAGAGGTGATATTGAGGTTACCATAACTGTTATCTATGGACATTAAAGCATTTGAGCTGACCTCAAACTCTTTTTTGATTGTTTTTTCCTTGGTGTATTTTCCTTTTAACTTACCATCAAAGGCATGTGACAATACAGGGAGTGCAAAAAACAAGATAATACTGGCAATTGGGATGAACTTTTTCATTTTCTTTTTTTTTTAAATTAGGGTATGCGTTTTTTCTTTTTCATTGATAGATTTTATCTGTTCGACCTGTTGCAAGACCTCCTGTAAAAGAGCTATCCTAGTTTGGAAATTGGTAACCATGGCACTCAATATGAACTTGCTGTTGCCGCCGTTTACAAGATCTTGTTCCATTTTTTTATAATCTTTTTCCAATTTTTGTAATTGGAGCATGGCATCTTCCACCATTTGTTTGGTCTCAGGCCCACTTTCACTTTGCAAGAGAGTGGTCTGTTCGTTGATAAGGTTTGCAAAATAAAATTCTGTTTTGGAGGCTTCTGGGGAAATTTTGGCTATTTGTTGTTCCATGGAAGAATTTTCCAAATAAAATCCAATACCTATAGAAATTAGCAGTGCTACGGAAGCAGCCATAAGTAGTGGTTTCCATGCACCACTTGCCCAACCTTTTTTTGATCTTGTATTATGTGTATTTAGTTTCTTGATAAACCTGGCCTCATGGCCAATAGCAGGTTCATCTTTATCTAAAGCACCTCTTAATTCGCTGAATATGGTTTCTAAATTGTCCATTATTATTGTATTACGGGGGTTAATTTTTTTCTAAGGCTCTCCTTTGCCCTAGATACAATAGTTCTGCAATTGGCATAACTGATTTTCATGATCTCGCTTATCTCTTCATAATCATAACCTTCTATTAAAAATAAGGTCAAAGCAATTCTGTAATTGTCTTGCAATAGATTCATGGTCTGTATCACTTTTTGAGCCATCAATTCTGTGACTCCATGATCTAGATCAATACCATCATCATCTTTGACCTTGTACAAAATATTGTCCAAGCCAACCTCATTTTTTTTCTGTTGCTTGCGATAGTGATGGATACTGTTGTTTACCACTATTCTTTTTATCCAGGATCCAAAGGTTACTTCGCCTTTAAATGTGTGCAGCTTGGTAAACGCACTTAAAAAAGACTCTTGCATAATATCTTCCGCTTCGGCGCTATCCTTAACTATTCTTAGGGAAGTATTATACATGCTTTTATAATAGCGATTGTATATTTCCAATTGCGCTCCTGCGTTGCCTTCCATGCATAATTGCAACAGTTCGTTAATATGTTCTACTTGGTGGCTCAAAAAGTGAATCGTTTGTATAATAGATGATTCAATTTACGGATTGTTACAGTTTTTTTGAAAAATAAACCAGTTGTTGGCATAACAATTGTTTTTAGTAGGGGGAATGCGGATCTGAAAACGCTCTTTTGTTAAGTTTTGCAAGGTTTTTCAGACCAATCAATTATAATTTAAATTTAAGACTTCTGTCCTAAAATGACAGAATGACCGAAATAATGCTATGAGTAAATCTAAATTTTTAAATATTGACAGTATGTCACTGCAGGGAATTGATGAGGAATCAGAGTTAATACCCTTAATGACCCCCGAAGATGAGGAGGAGATCAATAATGAGTCCTTGCCGGAAACTTTGCCAATTTTGCCTTTGCGCAATACAGTTTTGTTCCCTGGGGTTGTTATTCCTATCACGGCTGGTAGGGATAAATCTATAAGCCTTATAAAAGATGCCAATAATGGTTCAAAAGTCATAGGTGTTGTTTCCCAAAAAGATGAGGAAACCGAGAATCCAGGAATTAAGGACATCAATACTT
This sequence comes from Psychroserpens sp., assembly GCA_047612485.1. GTDB lineage: Bacteria > Bacteroidota > Bacteroidia > Flavobacteriales > Flavobacteriaceae > Sediminicola. The sequence continues at coordinate 31,621 of JBLGAT010000011.1, read as the reverse complement.
TAGGGACCGTTGCCCGAATTTTAAGGGTGCTTCAAATGCCCGATGGCAATACAACGGTCATCATCCAAGGAAAAAAACGGTTTGAGATAGCCGAAGTCCTTACGGAAAAGCCGTATATGACCGCTACGGTCAGGGAAACAAAGGAGGAAAGACCAATCGGTGACAGTCAGGAATTTCTGGCCATTATAGATTCCATTAAAGAACTGGCATTAAAGATAATCAAGGATAATCCGAATATTCCCAGCGAGGCTTCTTTCGCTATCAAGAATATCCAGAGCAATTCATTTTTGATCAACTTTGTGTCTTCCAATCTAAATCTTGGGGTCAAGGAAAAGCAAGAGTTATTGGAAATCCCCAATTTGCAGGATAGGGCCTTGGCAACGTTAAAGTATATGAATGTGGAACTCCAGAAATTGGAGTTGAAGAATGATATACAAAGTAAGGTGCGCAGCGATCTGGACCAACAACAAAAGGAGTATTTCCTTCATCAACAAATGAAGACTATCCAAGAGGAATTGGGTGGTATTTCCTATGAAGAGGAAGTTGATGAAATGGCCCAAAAGGCGAAAGAAAAAAAATGGGACAAAAAAGTTTCCGAACATTTCCATAAGGAACTTGCCAAGATGCAGCGCATGAACCCACAAGTTGCTGAATATTCCATCCAAAGAAATTATTTGGAGCTGTTTTTGGAACTGCCTTGGAATGAATTCTCCAAAGATAAATTCGATTTAAAAAGAGCACAAAAAATATTGGATAGGGACCATTACGGGCTGGAAGATGTCAAAAGAAGGATTATTGAGTACTTGGCTGTTTTAAAGCTAAGGAACGACATGAAATCTCCCATTCTCTGTTTGTACGGTCCCCCAGGTGTTGGTAAAACCTCCTTGGGTAAATCCATCGCCAAAGCAATTGGTAGGGAATATGTTCGTATGTCCCTAGGTGGACTTAGGGACGAGGCAGAAATAAGAGGGCATAGAAAAACTTATATAGGTGCAATGCCAGGCCGAATCATCCAAAGTCTTAAAAAAGCAGGGAAATCCAATCCCGTGTTTATTTTGGACGAGATAGATAAATTGTCCAACAGTAACCAAGGTGATCCATCTTCTGCAATGTTGGAAGTATTGGATCCAGAACAGAACAATGATTTTCATGACAACTTTTTGGAAATGGGCTATGACCTTTCCAAAGTGATGTTCATTGCTACGGCCAATAACTTGTCGGGCTTACAACCCGCTTTATTGGATCGAATGGAAATTATCAATGTGTCGGGATACACCATTGAGGAGAAAGTAGAGATTGGCAAAAGGCATCTTTTGCCAAAGCAACTGAAGGAACACGGACTTACCGATAAGCACTTAAAGATTGCCAAACCGCAATTGGAAAAAATAGTGGAAGGGTACACTAGGGAATCTGGAGTGCGTTCTTTGGAGAAGCAAGTGGCAAAAATGGTACGTCATGCGGCCAAGTCCATTGCCATGGAAGAGGAGTACAATTTAAAAGTGACCAATGAGGATATTGAAACGGTATTGGGACCACCCAGAATGGAACGGGACAAATACGAAAGCAATGATGTGGCCGGGGTCGTAACAGGACTGGCTTGGACCAGTGTTGGCGGGGATATCCTATTCATAGAATCCATTCTGTCTAAGGGTAAGGGAACCATGAACATTACTGGTAACCTAGGAAAGGTGATGAAAGAGTCCGCCACCATAGCCATGGAATATATCAAGTCCAACGCAGATAGTTTTGGAATAGATTCGGAAGTGTTCGAAAAGTATAACGTCCATATCCACGTTCCTGAAGGAGCTACTCCTAAAGATGGTCCCAGTGCAGGTGTAACCATGCTGACCTCTCTGGTTTCCTTGTTCACCCAGAAAAAGGTTAAAAAGAGTCTGGCCATGACAGGGGAGATCACCTTAAGGGGCAAAGTGCTTCCAGTTGGCGGTATCAAAGAAAAGATTTTAGCCGCAAAAAGGGCTAAGATCAAAGAGATCATTTTATGCGAGGACAATAGAAAGGATATATTGGAAATAAAAGCGGAGTATTTAAAAGGCTTGCAATTCCATTATGTAACGGATATGAGCGAGGTGATCGATTTAGCGGTAACGGATGATAAAGTAAAGAACGCCAAAAGTCTTTAAAAAGAAAATGGCTAATTGAAGTTAAATGCAAAAGAAAGGACAATGGTTCAAGGAAAACTGGAGTCATTGTCCTTTTTTCATGTAGATTATTAAAGAAATAATTGAATTCTGAGTATTTTTGGCCAATGCACAAAATAACCATAGCCATAGACGGCTTTTCTTCAACCGGAAAGAGTACCCTTGCCAAGCAACTGGCCAAGGCCTTGGGATACATTTATGTGGATACGGGTGCAATGTACAGGGCCATCACATTATTTGCCATGCGCAACAAATTTGTAGGGGTGGAGAATGAAAATATCAATGCCCTGATATCATCATTGCCAAAAGCAAGGCTAAAGTTTGTTTTTAACGAGCAAGTTGGATTTGCCGAAATGTACCTCAACGGAGAAAATGTGGAAAAAGAGATTAGAAGTATTGAAGTTTCCAACCAAGTGAGCAGGGTGGCCACTATCGAGGAGGTGCGACATAAATTGGTGGAAATGCAAAAAGATATGGGCAAGGAGAAAGGAATTGTGATGGATGGCCGCGATATTGGTACCGTTGTATTTCCCAATGCCGAACTTAAGATTTTTATGACGGCATCACCAGAAACCAGAGCCTATAGAAGGTATAAGGAATTATTGGACAAAGGAGATGAGGTGACCTATGAGGAAGTATTGAAAAATATACAAAATAGGGATTACGTAGATTCCCATAGAGAGTTCTCGCCTTTGAGGAGGGCAGAGGACGCCATTGAATTTGATAATACTGATATGGGGATGGAAGAGCAGTTTGATCGAATTTACAACCATACTTTGCGGATAATAGAACAAAATTAAAAAAAGAGCCATGTGAAGTGGCTCTTTTTTAATTTTCATAAAACTTATGCCTTGGGGATTACCAATACTTGATCTGGATGGATCATATCCGGATTTTTTAGAACATTGGTGTTCGCTTCAAATATTTTCTTGTATTTCATGGGGTCGCCATAATAGTGCTTTGCAATTTTACTGAGGGATTCACCGCTTTTCACCGTATGTCTATGGTAAACGGAGTCATCTGCCACGGTAATATTTGCTTTAATGTCAGAAGGGTTTTCCCCTCCCAATTCTTTGATCTTATCCCAAAGAAGGTCTTTTTCAAAAAGGGGTATTGGCCATTCCCTTTATTTTAAGGATGCCACCTTCTTCCGTTACATCCCCATCTTTTATACCTAATTTTTCCCCAAGGTTCAAGACACCTTGGTATTTGTCCTTAGCACTCATATTTTATAGTTTAAGTTGTTCATATTGTACGCATTAAGATACGGAATTTTAGGGATTTTGAAAAAATTCCCTAAAATTATTTATTCAATGGGTAACCTTCTGAAAATAAGTTTGCAAAACCATTTTTTAGTTGTATTTTTGCACACCTTTTTTACAGAGAGTCAAGAGGAAAAGGTACAGAAAGAAAAATTTATAAATAACATCTTCTGCAGTAATTGTTTAGCTCTTGGATGGCTGCCGAATACAAATTGATAATCAGCAAATGGCTGAAGAAAAAACAACAGCGCAAGTAGATGAAACTACGCAAGACGCTAAAGAAACAAAAGTAGAGACCCAGGTACAGGATCCAAAAGAATTTTTGGAGAACTTCAACTGGGATAAGTACGAGCAAGGTATTGAGCGCGTGGACGATTCCAAATTACAGGAATTTGAAACATTGGTAGCTAAAAACTTTGTGGATACTGCAGATGAGGAAGTAGTACAAGGAACTGTAGTTTATCTAACAGATCGGGAAGCTATCATCGACATCAACGCAAAATCTGAAGGTGTTATCTCCCTAAATGAATTTCGTTACAACCCAGATCTTAAGGTTGGTGACAAAGTTGAGGTGTTGATCGACATTCGTGAGGATAAGAGTGGACAGTTGGTATTATCTCACAGAAAAGCCAGAACAATTATGGCTTGGGACAGGGTTAATGCAGCCCACGACAAAGAAGAAATCGTTAATGGTTTTGTGAAATGTAGGACTAAAGGTGGTATGATCGTTGATGTTTTCGGCATTGAAGCGTTCTTGCCAGGTTCTCAGATAGATGTGAAGCCTATCCGTGACTACGATCAGTACGTAGGAAAAACTATGGAGTTCAAAGTTGTGAAAATCAACCATGAATTCAAAAACGTAGTAGTATCCCACAAAGCGTTGATCGAAGCGGATATCGAAGAGCAGAAAAAAGAGATTATCGGTCAATTGGAAAAAGGACAGGTATTGGAAGGTATTGTTAAAAACATTACTTCTTACGGTGTCTTTATTGACCTTGGAGGTGTTGATGGTCTTATCCATATCACTGATCTTTCTTGGAGTAGAATTAACCACCCGAACGAGGTTGTTGAACTAGACCAGAAATTGAACGTGGTTATCTTGGATTTTGATGACAACAAATCTAGAATCCAATTAGGATTGAAGCAATTGGAGAAACATCCTTGGGATGCCTTGAGCGAAGAGATCAAAATTGGTGATAAAGTAAAAGGAAAAGTAGTTGTTATTGCTGATTACGGTGCATTTATTGAAGTAGCTGAAGGAGTTGAAGGACTTATTCACGTTTCTGAAATGTCATGGTCTACACATTTGAGATCTGCACAGGATTTCGTTAAAGTTGGAGACGAAGTAGAGGCAGTAGTATTGACATTGGATAGAGAGGACAGAAAAATGTCCCTTGGAATCAAGCAATTGACCCCAGACCCATGGACCGATATTACTACTAAATATCCAGTAGCTTCCAAGCACAAAGGAATCGTTCGTAACTTTACAAATTTCGGCGTATTCGTTGAAATGGAAGAAGGAATCGACGGTTTGATCTATATCTCAGATCTTTCTTGGACTAAGAAAATCAAGCATCCATCAGAATTTGTTACCGTTGGTGATACATTGGAAGTGGAAGTATTGGAATTGGATGTTGAAGGACGTAAATTGAGCTTGGGCCACAAACAGACTACTGTTAACCCTTGGGATAAATACGAAACTGAATTTGCATTGGATACCGTTCATAAAGGTGCCATCGCAGAGATCGTTGACAAAGGAGCTACCGTAAACTTTAATGAGGACATCGTTGCATTTGTACCGACCCGTCACTTGGAAAAAGAAGATGGTAAGAAACTTGTTAAAGGTGAAGAGGCAGACTTCAAAATTATTGAGTTCAACAAAGAATTCAAAAGAGTTGTCGCTAGCCATACGGCAATATTTAGGGAAGAAGAGAAACGTAATGTAAAAGCTGCAGTTAAGAAAGCTGCTACTAGTGCAGACGAAGCAAAACCTACCCTTGGTGATGCCAATGTAGCGTTACAAGCATTGAAAGATAAAATGGACGCTGCTGCCAAGAAAAAGTAAGCATCTGTTTATTCATATTTGAAAAGCCCGGACAAATGTCCGGGCTTTTTTTGTTTACGCATTTTTGAAGAGATGAGGCCCAATTTAATTTACCTCTCGGATATTGGAGAGAAATCCCTATTTTTGTTCTTCAATTGAATCGGTCTTCCAACGTATGAGTCAAAAAGTACTACTTTCCTCCAAAGAAATACATATTATCCTTCACCGATTGGCCTGCCAACTATTAGAGAATCATTTGGATTTTAGCAATACGGTACTCATAGGGCTTCAACCCAGAGGTACTTTTTTGGCAGAACGTTTGGCTAAAATTTTGAAAGAGGAGTACGGGATAAAAAAAATAGAACTTGGATTTTTGGATATTACTTTTTATAGAGATGATTTTAGAAGGGGCAACAAAACCTTAGAGGCCAATGAAACAAAGATGGACTTCCTTATCGATGATAAAAAGGTGGTATTGATAGATGATGTATTGTATACCGGGCGCAGTATCCGTGCTGCCTTGACAGCTATTCAATCCTTCGGAAGGCCATTGGAGATTGAATTGTTAACCTTGATAGATAGGAGATTTAGTCGTCATTTGCCCATTCAGCCCAATTACAGGGGGCGACAGGTTGATGCGATAAACGATGAAAAAGTAAAGGTGATGTGGAAAGAAAATGATGGGGAAGACGCCATTTATTTAATCAATAAATAATATAGTGATAGCGCTTAAATGGCCTAGTGAAGGTTTTATGGTGCAGTCGAATAAATAGAAATAAAGAATATGAGCGAACTAAGTGTAAAGCACTTGCTAGGGATTAAGTATCTAAATGAAAAAGATATTCAGCTCATTTTTGAAACTGCCGATCACTTTAAGGAGGTAATCAACCGTTCCATTAAAAAGGTGCCGTCCCTTCGCGATATCACCATTGCCAACATATTTTTTGAGAACAGCACCAGGACCCGACTTTCGTTCGAACTGGCGGAGAAGCGCCTGTCAGCTGATGTTGTAAATTTTTCAGCTGGCCAATCATCAGTAAAAAAAGGGGAAACCCTAATTGATACGGTAAATAATATCCTTTCCATGAAGGTGGATATGGTGGTCATGCGCCATCCAAACCCCGGGGCAGGTATATTTCTTTCCAAACACGTAAAAGCTTCCATTGTAAATGCAGGTGACGGAGCACATGAACATCCTACCCAAGCCTTATTGGATTCCTATTCCATCAGGGAAAAATTGGGCAGTGTAGCGGGAAAGAACGTGGTCATTGTAGGAGATATCCTCCATTCAAGGGTAGCTCTGTCCAATATTTTTGCCTTAAAACTACAAGGTGCAAATGTAAAGGTTTGCGGTCCAAAAACATTGATTCCAAAACATATCGAATCCTTAGGGGTAACGGTGGAGACCAACTTGAGAAAGGCACTTAATTGGTGTGATGTGGCCAACATGTTGCGCATTCAGAACGAACGTATGGATATCAGTTATTTTCCAACCACCAGGGAATACACCCAACAGTTTGGGGTAAACAAAAAGCTCTTGGATGGTTTGGATAAAGAAATAGTGATCATGCACCCAGGCCCCATTAACAGGGGTGTTGAGATAACAAGCGATGTTGCCGACTCCAAACAGTCCATAATTCTTAACCAAGTAGAAAATGGGGTAGCCATTCGCATGGCAGTAATATATTTATTAGCTTCAAAAATAAAATAGAACCCTATGATTTTCAATAGAGAAGGCACCACGACCATTGTTTTACAGGAAAACACCTCCTTAAAAGTGTTTTTGGATAATTTGAAATCCGGCTATCCAAAAATTAAGAACGATCATATTATCGTGAACCTATTCTCGTTTACGAAACTCACGGCCAACGATGTTTTGGAATTTCATGAACTTTCAGTTGCCCATAGAAAGTTGAAAAAATCGTTCGTGCTGGTGACGGATAAGGTAAACTACGAGGAAGTCCCAGACCATATCATTGTGGTCCCAACCATAAAGGAAGCTAGGGACGTTATCGAGATGGAGGAGATTGAGCGCGATTTGGATTTGGAGGAATAAAAGGTATACAGCCAAAAAAAATAGTAGGCTAAAGGTGGTTGGAAGAAAAGTCCTCCACTAGGGCCTAATCTAAAAATTTACATGAAATTACACATCTTAGGTTGCTATGCCGCCACGCCCAGAACTTTTACCAACCCTACTGCCCAGGTACTTGAAATTAAAAACCATTTATTCTTAATAGATTGTGGGGAAGGAACTCAAGTTCAGTTAAGAAAACAAAAAATAAAATTTTCTCGAATCCAACATATCTTTATATCCCATTTACATGGGGATCATTTTTTTGGGTTGCCGGGTCTAATATCTACATTTCGCTTGCTGGGTCGGAAGACACCATTGCATATTTACGGTCCTAAAGGTATAAAAGAGGCTGTGACCCTATTGCTAAAACTAGGGGATTCATGGACCAATTATCCATTGCTGTTTCATGAACTTACCACTAACCTACCCCAAGTTGTTTTTGAGGATGCGAAAGTTACGGTAGATACCATCCCCTTGGATCATAGGGTATATACCAATGGTTTCTTGTTTCGGGAAAAACCTGCGGATCGTAAACTTAATATTGGCGTGGTAAAAAAGTACAATATAGATACTTGTTATTACCAGAATATTAAGAGTGGAAAGGATATTGTTTTGGAAGATGGAACAGTCGTGCCCAATCGAATCCTTACCTTGGACCCGCCCAAGCCCAAGAGTTATGCCTTTTGCAGTGATACAGCATATATGCCGGAAATTGTGCCACAAATAAACGAAGTGGATGTGTTGTACCACGAATCTACCTTTTTGGAAACAGAGCAACATTTGGCCCCAAAAACCAAACATGCTACGGCTAAAGAAGCGGCCAGTATTGCGAAAGCTGCAAATGTAGGTGTCCTCGTTTTAGGGCATTATTCAACGCGATATGCGTCCATTGAACTTTTTAAAGAGGAGGCAATGGAGGTTTTCGACCGTGTAGAGTTGGCAGATGATGGAAAGTCATTTGACTTCAGGTAGCATTGTTTATTTTGAAACAGTTTTTTCTAAGGAACTTCTAATTTAATTACTCAAAATGTGCATAAAGGACCTTTTGAAAGCCCAAAGCCAAAAATTTGATAAAAAGCGTTTAGACTTTTCGTGATTTGCGTTCTTTTCCCGATTTTTGTTACTATGTGGCGGGTAACGAAATAATCGAATATTGAATGCAAAAAGATTTAGGCAATTATAGAAAGAGCTACGAAAAGAGTGCCTTGGAAGAGGATGCTATTTCGGACAACCCCATAGAATTATTTCAAAAGTGGTTTTATGAGGTAGAGGCCTCTGGTGGCATGGATGAGCCCAATGCCATGACCATTTCAACCATAGGCTTGGATGGCTTTCCAAAAAGCAGGGTAGTACTTCTTAAAAAATATACCTTCGAGGGATTCATTTTCTATACCAACTATACAAGTGAGAAGGGAAAGGCAATAGCCAACAATCCCAATGTGTGCCTTTCCTTTTTTTGGCCCAATATGGAACGTCAGATCATCATTAAGGGAAAAGCCGAGAAGTTGGCTGAAAACTTATCCGATGGATATTTCGAATCAAGGCCGGAAGGAAGTAAATTAGGGGCCATTGTTTCTGATCAGAGTAGTGTGATACTTTCCAGAAAGGTGCTGGAGGAAAAATTGAAAGCACTTGAAAAGGAATTTCAGGGACAAGAAATCACAAGACCGGATTTCTGGGGTGGATATATGGTGAAACCAGTGTCCATAGAATTTTGGCAAGGTAGGCCCAATAGATTGCACGATCGGGTGAGATACTCCTTGCAAGAAGATTACAATTGGAAAATAGAGCGTTTGGCACCTTAAAATCAAAGAAAATGAAAACATTGATCTTAGTACGTCACGGAAAATCGTCTTGGGAATATCAAGTAGGCGACCAGGACAGGCCTTTACAGGAGAGGGGAATTAATGATGGTCATTTGGTAGGTTCGGAATTGAAATCCAAGCAAATTAAAATAGATGCCGCATTCTCAAGTCCGGCCAATAGGGCGTTGCATACCTGTATGATTGTTTTACGCAAACTTGATTTTCCTTTACATAATCTTGAAATAACCAAGGAATTATATGATTTCTCTGGTGAAGATGTGCTGCGCTTTGTCAGAAATTTGGATAACAAATATGAAACTGTCCTTATTTTTGGACATAATTATGCGTTTACCCATGTGGCCAACAGCTTAGGGAGTAAACCTGTAGAAAATGTGCCCACAACTGGCATGGTACAAATTAATTTTAAAGAAGATCGTTGGGATAGCATTACAAAAGGAACTACCGAGCGGACTATATTCCCAAAACAACTTAAAAAATGATTAAATCTAAACACCAATACATCAACCGGGAAATTAGTTGGTTGCAATTTAACGAGCGCGTATTACAGGAAAGTGCCGATAAAAACGTCCCTTTGATAGAGCGACTTAGATTTATTGGGATATTTTCCAATAATTTGGACGAATTTTTTAAAGTACGGTATGCTACGGTTAAAAGAATTGTAGAGGCAGGGAGATCCGGTAAGAGCGTTTTAGGGGGTGAAATAGCTAAGGACCTGTTGGAGGAGATTACGGAGATCGTAATTAGTCAGCAGACCAATAGTTTAAAGATACTTAGTGACATAAAAAAGGAATTGGAGACCAAGAATATCTTTTTGATCAATGAAAAGGAAATTAAAGACAGTCAGGCGGAATTCATCAAGAATTACTTTGCACAAAAGGTGAGTCCTGTATTGATGACCATTATCCTCAATGATCTTGCGGAATTCCCTACACTTAAGGATACTGCGGCCTACTTGGCTGTAAAAATAATTTTGAAAAAGGATGAAAAACATCCCACTTTAGATGGAAAGAAAGAAAAGCGCTATGCGCTTATCGAAATCCCCAAGGGAATAGATCGCTTTGTGGTGATTCCGAGCGAAGGGGATGAGAGCTATATCATCATGTTGGATGATTTGATCCGTTACTCTTTGGGAAATATCTTTAATATGTTCGATTATGATACCATAACCGCGCATATGATCAAGATAACCCGTGATGCCGAACTTGATATTGACAATGATTTGAGCAAGAGTTTTATTGAAAAGATTTCGTCCAGTGTGGAACACCGTAAAATTAGTGATCCCGTTCGCTTTGTATATGATAAGAATATTGGCAGGGATACCTTGGAGTTTTTAAAGGATAAAATGAACATTGAGGATACGGACAGTGTTATCCCAGGAGGACGTTATCACAATAGAAGGGATTATATGGGCTTTCCAAGCTTGGGGAGGGAAGATCTAATGTACGAGAAAATCACGCCTTTGCCCGTAAAGGATTTTGCAATGGAGGGCAGTTTGTTCAATCAGATTTCACAAAAGGACTATTTACAATACACCCCTTACCATACCTTTTCATATGTGATCAGATTTCTAAGGGAAGCTGCTCTGGATCCCAAGGTAAAAAGTATTAAAATTACCGTTTATCGTTTGGCGGATAATTCCCAGGTGACCGCCTCTTTGATCAACGCGGTAAAAAATGGCAAACAAGTGACAGTTCAAATAGAGCTTCAAGCAAGATTTGATGAGCAGGCCAATATTCAATACGCAGAACAATTACAGGCAGAAGGGGTAAAGCTCATATTTGGGGTTCCCGGGTTAAAGGTCCATAGTAAGATATGTCTTATTGAGAGGGAGGAAGACGGAGTCAATAAGCGGTACGGATTCATCAGTACGGGTAATTTCAATGAGGCCACGGCAAGGATCTATACAGATTACACCCTTTTTACTGCTCACGATCCCATACTAAAAGAACTGAATATGGTTTTTGATTTCTTTGAAACCACGTATAAGATCAATAAATATAAACATCTTATCGTTTCGCCACACTATACCAAAAATGTATTCAAAAAACTGATAGATAAGGAAATAGAAAATGCGAAAGCGGGCAAGGAAGCCTATATTAAAATAAAAATGAACAGTTTCACCTCCTATAAGATGGTCGATAAATTATATGAGGCCAGTATGGCAGGGGTGAAGATTCAATTGATAATTAGGGGTATCTGCTGTCTAGTGCCAGGAGTAAAAGGGTTGAGTGAAAATATTGAAGCCATCAGCGTTGTCGATAAATTTTTAGAACATCCAAGAGTATTTATATTTTCTAATAATGGCGATCCCAAGGTATACATATCCTCGGCAGACTGGATGACCAGGAACTTGGATTACAGGGTGGAGGTGGGGTGCCCCATTTATGATGCCGATTTAAAACAAGAGCTATTGGATACCTTTGAGATATCTTGGAACGATAATGTAAAGGCAAGGGTATTTTGCGCCAATCAGGACAATGCATATAGAATAAATAACAAAGTCAAGGTCCGTTCGCAATTTGCAATCTATGACTACTACCTTCAAAAATTAAACGCTTAACCCCAAGTATTTTGAAAATAAGAAAGTTTGCTGCAATTGACATTGGTTCCAACGCGATACGTTTATTGATTCATAACGTAATAGAAGAAAAGGGCAAAAAGACCCAGTTTAGAAAGAGCTCCTTGATTAGGGTTCCTGTCCGTTTGGGGGAAGATTCTTTCACCGTAGGGGAAATATCGGAGCGTAACGAGGAACGCATGTTAGATGCAATGAAAGCATTTAAATTGATCATGGATGTGCATGGGGTAGAGAAATATATGGCCTGTGCGACCTCTGCCATTAGGGAAGCCAATAATGGGTATGAGATCGTGGATCGCATCTATAGGGATTCCGGAGTTAAAATAGAAGTCATTGACGGGAAAAAGGAGGCAGCGATCATTGCTTCTACAGATTTGAAGCAGCTGATTCAGAGTGATCAATCTTACCTTTATATAGATGTTGGTGGCGGAAGCACGGAATTTACTCTTTTTACGGATGGTAAAATAAAAACCTCCAAATCTTTTAAAATTGGAACCGTTCGGATCCTAAACAATTTGGTGGGTGAAGGTATTTGGAAAAAAATAGAGTTATGGATCAAGGAAAATATTAATGGGCTTAGCGCAATTACCATTATCGGCTCAGGGGGGAATATCAATAAACTCCATAAAATGTCGGGTAGGAAAGAAGGGGAACCTCTGTCTTATATTTGGTTAAATGCCCAATATCATTTTCTGGAAAATATGAGCTATGAGGATAGGATATCAAAACTGGGGCTTAACCCGGATAGGGCAGATGTTATTATCCCGGCCTCCCGAATTTATTTGTCTGCTGCAAAGTGGTGTGGGGCCAAGAAAATATACGTCCCTAAAATAGGATTGTCCGATGGTATCATCAAGACATTGTACTATTCCCAACAATAAAAACAAGATCGATAATATTTGTAATGTGGGAGTTTTAGCCGTGTATGGATTCCTTGGTTCCAAGGTTATTCATAAGTTGTGCTTCGTAGTTTAATAAATCCTGCCACTTTTGTTCTACCTCTTCCCGGTCACCGTATTGGCGGGCAAACTGAAGGAACATGGTATAATGTCCAGCCTCACTGACCATTAGTTTGTGATAGAATTCTGCTAATTCATTATCTTTCAACTGCTCCGAGAGCAATCTGAAACGTTCGCAGCTTCGGGCTTCAATCAATGCCGCGCACAGTAATCTATGGACCAACTGTGTTGTGCGGCTGCCACCTTTGGGGAAAAATTTCAAAAGTGCCATTACGTACTCATCTTTCCTGTCCCTTCCCAATACCTGTCCTCTAGCAATGATACGGTCATGGACCATCTTAAAATGCCCCATCTCTTCCCTGGTAAGGGCCACCATTTCCTGTACAAGATCCGTGTACTCTGGAAAACTGACAATCAATGAAATTGCTGTTGCTGCTGCTTTTTGCTCACAGTAGGCATGGTCGGTCAAGATTTCGTCGATATTTTTTTCTACAATATTCACCCAACGCGGATCCGTGGGTAGTTTAAGGCCAAGCATTTTCTTATATTTGAAAACAAAATTAATAGAATTTTATAAACGGAATTTGTTATAAGGCATTTTTTTTGTTTGGGAGGAATTTAACTTTTTGAACATACTATTCTTTTTTGATTCCTGTTATCATAACTGCTGCTAAGGGTTCTATAGAAAGATTGATTGAGAGTACTAATTAAAATGATTGGTAAAACCTAGTATTAGAACATGTCAATGGAAAATGTAAGTCAAGAATTGGTCAAGGTCCTTCATCATCATATGGATGCCAACATATTACAATGGATGGAAGAGAAGATTGATGCAATTAGTAGCAATAGGTCTTCCAAAGACCTTTATTTGACATATAGTTTGATGGCCGCTAAGATCAATACCGTAGAAGCGGTAAATATGCCGTTTGGCACGAACAACGTAATTCAATATTTGAAGGCCCAAAACGCCAATCTTTTACAAATAGGGAGGGTGTACCTCCTGATAAGGGTTCTTGAGGCCGATGAAGAATTCTTTTTTAAGAAGGTCGAGAATATAATTCAGGTTTCAGACACCGGAGAATTGGTGACTTTTTTAAAATTCCTGATATTGATGCCCAATTCAGGAAACTATAAAAATGTTGCGGTAGAGGCCTTACGGACGAACATCGCCACCATATTTGATGCCATCTCTTTAAAGAATCCATATCCTTCAATGTTTTTTAATGATCAGCAATGGAACCAAATGTATTTGAAAGCCGCGTTTATGGAAAGGGATCTCAGCCTAATCATGGATATTGATAACAGGGCAAACAAGGATTTGGCCAGAATCATCTCTGATTATGCGCATGAAAGATGGGCCGCTTCCCGAAAAGTGGACCCTTATTTTTGGCGACCAGTGGGTAAATTTCTCAATGAGGCTCTTCTTGACGACATGAAAAGATTGTTGCAAAGCGGGAACGAAAAGGAAAATATGGTAGCAGCACTAACGTGTTCCATATCCGAAAATCCACAAGCGAAAGAATTGCTGGATAATTGTCCAGATATGAAAAGTAAAATAGAGTCAGGTTTAATTTCTTGGAATAATATAAAGTGATATGAAAGATAAATTAATGATTATAGATCCCCATGTGCATATGACCTCTAGAACAACAGATGACTATGAGGCCATGGCAGCTGCGGGAATAGTGGCGGTTATTGAGCCGTCATTCTGGCTGGGACAGCCTAGGACCCAGGTGGGTTCTTTTCAAGACTATTATAGTAGTCTGGTAGGGTGGGAACCTTTTAGGGCCAGTCAGTTTGGAATTAAGCACTATTGTACGATAGGTTTAAATTCCAAAGAAGCCAACAATGAGGCGTTGGCTGAACAAGTTATAGAGTTATTGCCATTATATTTTCATAAAGAGAATGTTGTTGCCATTGGAGAAATTGGTTATGATGATCAAACCCCAGCTGAGGATAAGTATTTTAGAATGCAACTGGATTTGGCGAGAGAATTGAACATGACAGTACAAGTGCATACGCCCCACAGGGATAAAAAGGCAGGGACCATAAAAAGCATGGAAGTTTGTTTGGAACATGGGTTAGATCCTTCAAATGTAATCATAGATCACAATAATGAAGAAACGGTAAAAGAGGTGCTCGATAGAGGATTTATAGCTGCCTTTACCATTTATCCAAAAACTAAAATGGGCAATGAACGAATGGTTGAGGTGGTGAGGAAATACGGAAGCAAAAATATTATTGTGGACAGTTCTGCGGATTGGGGTGTAAGTGATCCACTTGCAGTACCAAAGACAGCCTCATTAATGTTAAGTAGAGGTATATCAAAAGAGGATGTGATAAAAACATGCTATCAAAACGCCTTGGATGCCTTTGGTAAAAATGGAAAAATGAAAGAGGAACATTGGTTAGGAGATAAAGGCATTGACCAAAGGGAATTATTTAATGACAATAGTGTTTTAAGGGGGCAGGAACCAAAAATAGGAGGGGATAGCATTGTCTAAAAAACATTCTTTTATAAAGGGCTGCTTAATTTTAATGAGACCTCCAAATCTTCCGACAGCTGCGGCAGACATTTTGGCTGGAGGTGCCATTGTAGGCGCGTTTTCCCAAAATAGGATTTTGTTGCCATATGATCTGATACTTCTCGTTGTTGCCTCTATTCTTCTATATGCTGGCGGTGTTGTATTGAATGATGTTTTTGATCTTAAAATAGACACCCTGGAGAGGCCGGAGCGACCTATTCCAAAAGGAGTGGTATCCTTACGAACTGCCGCTGTTTTGGGTGGTTCATTATTGCTGTTGGGAGTGATCCTTTCGTTTATTTGCAATAAAGAAGCTGGCTTGGTGGCGCTCGTATTGACCAGTACCATATTGCTTTATGACGCTTTGGCCAAACATCATTCATTTTTTGGCCCTTTGGTAATGGGTGGTTGCCGTGGTCTAAATTTATTATTGGGAATGAGTCTTTTTGGATTGCCTGAGGGACCCAATTGGTATTTTATTTTGTTGCCTATTATTTATATCGCCGCTGTTACCCTGATTAGTAGGGGAGAGGTCCATGGGAATAATAAACGTAATATTATGCTCTCAGGTTTTCTGTATTTGGTGGTAGCATCCGCTATTTTTATCATAATGTTTCGGGATGTGAACAGCTTTTTTAAGGTGATTCTATTTTTGATAGTATTTGTATTTTCTGTTTTTAGACCCCTTCTAAAGGCTTTTAGGATAAATACCCCAGAAAATATTAAAAAGGCTGTAAAGTCCGGTGTTTTATCATTGGTATTAATGGATGCTGCATTGGCATCAGCCAATTCAACATGGTGGGTAGGATTGTTGATTATCCTCTTATTGCCTTTATCATTACTTTTATCAAAGCGTTTTTCTGTAACGTAATTTAATTAATCATGTCAATTTCAAAATCAATCGAGCAATCTTTCAAAGTGGAGTACAATTACCAATTGCACTTCACCCAACATCTGTTTGGCAGCGGTAATACGCTATTCAATGATATTTTTGAGGCGTATGCCAAAGAAGGTGGCGTTAAAATTTTATTTGTTATAGATGAAGGGGTCGTTACCTCACATCCCAATTTATTGGATGAGATCAAAGAGTATTGTAAAAAACATGCCGCACAAATTCAATATCGCGATACTCTTGTTATTTCTGGGGGGGAACAGGCAAAACATTCTGTTGCCTCCTTGGATCAAGTTTTACAAGGAATCAATGAAGCTAAAATATGCAGGCATTCCTTTGTTGTGGTCATTGGTGGGGGCGCCATAATAGATATGGTCGGTTATGCTACTGCCATAGCACATAGGGGAGTTAAGTTATTGCGGATACCTACAACGGTACTTTCCCAAAACGATTCGGCAGTGGGAGTAAAGAACAGTATCAACCACTTTGGGAAAAAGAATTTTTTGGGAACCTTTTCTCCTCCTTACGCCATCATTAACGATAGCGATTTTTTGAAAACCTTGGAAAAAAGGGATTGGATCTCGGGAATTGCGGAGGCCATTAAAGTGGCCCTTATCAAGGACAGATCTTTTTATAGGGAAATTGAAGGGGCGGCCGAAATGCTGAGAACTCGGGATATGGCAAGTATGGAGTATCTCATTTATAAGTGTGCTGAGCTTCATATGGAGCATATAGCGCAAGGTGGGGATCCTTTTGAAGCTGGTTCTTCGAGACCCCTAGATTTTGGACATTGGGCAGCCCATAAGCTCGAGCATATGACCCAGTATAGGATACGACATGGGGAAGCTGTTGCCATTGGAATGGCCATAGATCTTACATATGCTAAATTAATAGGTTTAATTTCGGGGGAAACCCTTACTTCGATACTTGATGTTCTAGAGGAAATAGGTTTCGATATAAGATTGCCTATTGAAGCTAACCAGATTGATGAACTTTTAAAGGGTATAGAAGAATTTAGGGAACATCTGGGAGGTGAGTTGACCATAACCTTGATTTCTGAAATTGGAAAAAAACACGATGTGCATCAAATCGACGAGCATCTGATGAAGGAGGCCATATCCCATTTTTTATAATTGTTTTTATTATGTTTTTATGTTGATTCAAAATAAATTTCACGTAACATATTGTTCCAACATCCATCCTGGTGAGGATTGGGAGACTACCTTTTTCAATCTTAAGCAATATATTCCAAGGGTAAAAGATGAGATATCAAAGGATGCCGCTTTTGGTATAGGCTTGCGCCTTTCCAACACCGCTAGCCAGCAATTGAACCAAGGGAGTAATTTACAGGATTTTAAATTTTGGCTGGTCCAAAACGATTGTTATGTTTTTACTATGAACGGTTTTCCTTTTGGGGAATTTCACAATACGGAAGTCAAGGATAAAGTTCATGCTCCAGATTGGACCACCAAGGAGCGGTTAGATTACACAAAGAGGTTGTTCGGACAGTTGGCTTTTTTGTTGCCAAAAGGGATGTCTGGGGGTATTTCTACCTCCCCAATAAGCTATAAGCACTGGCATACCACCAAAGAGCAACTTACCTCTGCTCTAAAATCAGGATCCAAACACCTTGCTGAGATCATATTATACCTTCAGGAATTGGAGAAAACTACAGGGAAGTATTTACATCTCGACATAGAACCAGAACCAGACGGACTCCTTGAAAATACAGCAGAATTTGTAGATTTTTATAAGAATTATTTAGTGCCTATCGCAGGAGAGGAAATCGTCTCCAGATTAGGTCTGAATGAGCAAGATGCCGAGCAATTGATTAAAAGGCATATTACCCTTTGTTATGATATTTGCCATTATTCACTGGCATTTGAAGCACCTTCCTTTACTTTTGGGCAAATGAAGAAGGAGGGGATTGCCATAGGTAAGATCCAAGTGAGCTCTGCCCTTAAAATACTATTTAAAAAAGGGAGGGAGGAACAAATTTGGAGCTCCTTGGCGAGATTTAATGAACCCACCTATTTGCATCAGGTAACGGAGCAAAAGGATGGTAAGGTCAGAGTTTATCATGATCTGCCAATGGTTCTAAATGGCCGAAAAGCACATAAAGAACTAAGGGCCCATTTTCACGTTCCGATTTTTTTGGAAAAGTTTGATGATCTTTACTCCACCCAAGATCAAATACTCAGTACATTGGCTTATTTGGAAGAACATTTTATAACGGAGCATTTAGAGGTTGAGACATATACTTGGGACGTACTACCAGAAACACTTAAAGTAGACCTGGGGGAATCGATCATTAGGGAGTTGCGGTGGTTAAAGGAACGAATGGCATGAAGAAAACAGTAGTTATAAATATAGTGGGTTTAACCAAGAGATTGATTGGTGAGCATACCCCTTTTATCAAAGGTTTTATGGATGAAGGGGCATATGCTACTATAGAACCTGTTTTGCCAGCGGTAACCTGTGCTGCCCAATCAACCTATCTCACTGGAAAATGGCCTACGGAACATGGTATCGTCGGGAATGGTTGGTATTTTAAGGAGGAGCATGAGGTTAAGTTTTGGAAGCAGTCAAATAGTTTGGTGCAATCGGATAAAATTTGGGATACGTTAAAAAATCAATTTCAAGGTTTTACATGTGCCAATCACTTTTGGTGGTACAATATGTATTCAAATGTGGATTACAGTATTACTCCGCGTCCAAATTATCTTGCTGATGGTCGAAAAATACCAGATGTTTATTCCTATCCTTCAGACCTTAGGGATAAACTCCAGAAGGAATTGGGCACCTTTCCTCTCTTTAATTTCTGGGGTCCAAAAACTTCTATAAAATCCAGTGAATGGATAGCCAACGGGGCGCTTTCAACGGATAGAATGTATGATCCCACATTAACTTTGATCTATATTCCCCATTTGGATTATAACATTCAAAGATTTGGTATCGACTTCAACAAAATAGGAAAAGATCTTCAAGAAGTGGACGTATTAGTGGAAAAGATGGTTACCTACTATCAAGAAAAGGATACCAATATTATATTACTATCGGAATATGGCATTACTAATGTGGATCAACCTATCCATCCAAACAGAATTCTGCGAGAGAAGGGGTTTCTAAATATAAGGGAAGAAAGAGGATTGGAATTATTGGATGCTGGGGCAAGTAGGGCATTTGCAGTTTCCGACCATCAGATATCCCATGTATATGTTGAGAATAAATCAGAGATAGATACCATAAGGAAGGTTTTTGAATCCGTACCAGGGATAGAAAAGGTGCTATCGGGCAATGAAATAAAAGAGGCTCATTTAAATCATGAACGAAGTGGAGATTTGGTCTTGGTTGCAGATGGACATTCGTGGTTTACATACTACTTTTGGCTAGACGATGCAAAGGCTCCTGATTTTGCAAGAATGGTGGATATCCATAAAAAACCAGGGTATGATCCTGTAGAATTGTTTACGGATCCCAAGGACCATTTTGTAATGCCAAAAATAGTTTGGAAATTACTAAAGAAGAAACTTGGTTTTAGAACGTTGATGAATGTAATTCCCTTGGATGCTTCATTGGTAAGGGGGTCACATGGTAGAACTCCGGAAAGCACTGATGATCATCCAATTTTTATTTCCAATTCAAAAAGAGGCCCGTTGGAACAATCTATTAAGGCTACTGACGTTTATCATTTATTGTGCAAACATGTTTCAAATACGTAAAGTTTATGAAAACATTATTTAAATTGATTTCAATAGTTTTTACAATGCTCTTCTTATGGGCGGCCTATTTGCAGTGGAACGATCCTGATACCCTCCTGTGGTATGCCATTTATGGGAGTGCAGCGGTGGCATCCTTATTTTTTTTCCTTGATAAGCTATCGTTTAATATAGCCCTACTATTATTTGTCCTGTATTTTATTGGGGTGTTTGTTTTTTGGCCAAACCAATTTGAAGGGGTCGGTATAGGTGATGGGGAAATAAACAATATTGAACACGCCAGAGAATCATTAGGACTACTAATCAATGCCCTAGTGATGCTTATGTATGGCTTGAGGATCAGGATAGCAAGTAAAAAGACTTAAAAGTCAAGATCGAACTCTTTTCTCAAAATATCAATTGCCGGATTCTTTTCCCTTAGTTTTTCGTATTTCTCCAAGGGGGTAAAGGCGAACTTTTTGGCAGTTTCCTCATTAACTGTAATGGTAAGGCTGATAAAATAATTGTTCAGTTTCTGCCTTAGATATTCTATAAGGTCATACTGCTCCCTTTCCACCTCTTTTTTCATGGTATCATTGGGAAGTTCTATCCATAAAGTGGTTTGATCTTTAAGCTTCGGGAGGTCCGTATTCAGATTGGAAGCCAGTATTTTTCTACCGTCCTTATCAATTATTTCCACGAATTCTGCCCAATGTGCCCGCATCTCCTCTTCGGTAAATGCATCATTAGGTAATTTTCGCTCATCGATGGTATCATCCTTTCTATTCAGCTCATGCTCTTTTTTGGCCTTTAAGCTGGATATAGACAGGCCCGATACCCTTTTTGTTGGAATGTTTAGGGCTGGTTTTGGAGTGTTTCCGTTTTCACTTGGTTCGTCCTTGGAAGGACTATTGATTTCAATGGGGGGTTCCGCAACGAGGACATCTGTAGCTGACACATCAGGGACAGCTATCGGTTTTTGCATAGTTGCTCTGTCTGTTGCCATGGGTACTGGGTTGGTAGCAACAACCTCAGTCGCTTCTTCCTTTTTTGGTGTAGGACTTGTATTTCCTTTGCCTTTAAAAAAAGATGCGGGTATTAAAAAGTCAGAAATTCCTAGACGTTCAGATTTTTTTTTTTGGCCATCGAAGTCGATGGAAGCCAGTTTCATAAGGGACAGTTCTACGAGAAGCCGCTGGTTTTTGCTTGACTTGTATTTGAGGTCACAATCATTGGCAATTTCAATCCCTTGCATTAAAAAGGAATTGGATACTATTTTGGATTGTTCCAAATAATTTTTTTTGGCTTCGTCCCCTACCTCTAAAAGCGCTATGGTATCTTGATGTTGACATACCATGAGGTCCCTAAAATGGGAAGCCAAGCCCGATATAAAATGGTGTCCATCGAAGCCTTGGGATAAGGTTTCGTTGAACAAAATCAATAACCCTGGGATATTGTGCGCCAAGATCAGCTCAGTGGCCGAAAAATAAGTATCGTAATCAAGTACGTTCAAATTTTCGGTAACCGCCTTTCTGGTCAATTTTTTTCCAGAAAAACTTACGACCCTATCAAATATGGAAAGGGCATCGCGCATAGCTCCATCTGCCTTTTGGGCAATAATGTGCAAGGCGTCGTCGTCAGCTTCTATTTCCTGATTCTCCGCAATATATTTAAGATATTCAGCCGCATCCTTTACGGTGATCCGTTTAAAATCAAAAATTTGACAACGGGACAAAATTGTTGGAATGATCTTGTGTTTTTCTGTAGTTGCCAAAATAAAGATGGCATGTTTGGGTGGCTCCTCGAGAGTTTTTAAGAATGCATTAAAGGCAGCCTGAGACAGCATATGCACCTCATCAATGATATATACCTTGTACTTGCCGGTCTGGGGTGGAATCCTCACTTGGTCAGTTAGGTTTCTTATGTCATCCACCGAATTATTGGAAGCCGCATCCAGTTCAAAAATATTGAATGCAAAATCTTCATCGGTATGTTCGGTACCGTCCTCATTTATCTTTTTTGCCAATATTCTGGCACATGTGGTCTTTCCAACACCTCTTGGGCCGCAAAAAAGGAGGGCCTGTGCCAAATGGTTGTTTTCTATGGCGTTGAGCAGGGTATTTGTAATAGTCTGTTGTCCCACAACATCCTTGAATGTTTGGGGCCTATATTTTCTGGCTGATACTACAAATGGTTCCACAAATATTAACTTTTAAGCATGATGGTGAGAGCCCAACGCTGCGAACTACAAATATAAAAATAGCATTGTATAAAGTGGCCAGTTTAGGATAGTTTAAAGACTTTTTTATCAACAATTGAAGTATCTTTGTAGCTAGCAGGTCGCTCTATCGCTTCTAATGTAAATTGGGAGAGGAAAGTCCGGACACCATAGTGCAGTATAGCGGGTAACGCCCGTCCGCCGAGAGGTGAGGACAAGTGCAACAGAAAGCAAGTACAGGTAATGCTGTAGTGAAACCAGGTAAACTCTATGCGGTGCAACGTCATGTAAATCAGTGTTTGAGGGCTGCACGCCTGAGCTGAAGGGTAGGCGGTTTGAGCTTTTGGGCAACCAATGGCCTAGATAAATGATAGAGGGTTCCTGATGATTCAGGATGAACAGAATCCGGCTTATGACCTGCTTTTTTATTTTTGGATTAAAAGGGTAAGTTCCCTAGGTCTACGTTCCCTCCAGATAAAATGATCCCCACTTTTTTTCCTTTAAAGAAATCTTTTTCCCTCAAAAGGGCAGCAAATGGCACCGCACATGAAGGTTCGATTATAATTTTCATACGTTCCCAAAGAAGGTGCATGGCCTCAACAATTTCATTCTCCTCTACTCTAATGATCATTTCCACATAATCCATGATGATAGGAAAGTTGATATCTCCCAATTCCGTTCTAAGGCCATCGGCAATGGTGTCTGAAGATTCATTCCTTACAATTTGACCAGTTTTTAAAGAATGATAGGCGTCGTCAACATTAAAAGGTTCACCTCCAATTGTAATACAACGGTGACCAAAAAAATGGGCGGCCAATGCGGTTCCAGCGATGAGTCCACCTCCACCAACAGGGGTCATTATATAATCTAGATCTGGGTGGTCTTCCAGCAGTTCCATGGCGGCCGTACCTTGTCCTAGTATGACGTTTAAATTGTTTGAAGGGTGCAAAAATGTGGCACCGTATTTTTTTACAATTTCATCTGCAGCTTTTTCCCTTGCAGTTAAATTTGGTTCACATTCAATAACCTCTCCCCCATAACTACGTACAGCATCTTTCTTTACCTGTGGGGCATTGTTCGGCATTACGATATATGCTTTGACCCCTATAGATCTAGCGGCCAAGGAGATAGCTTGGGCAAAGTTACCTGAAGAATGGGTCACGACACCTTTGGCTTGCTGCTCTTTGGTCAGCTTGCTAATGGCATGGACCGCTCCCCTCATTTTGAAGGATCCAGCCCGTTGAAAATTTTCACATTTAAAAAACAGTTCAACCCCTGAAACCGCATTGAGTAAGGTAGAGGTCAGAACTGGAGTACGGTGAATATGTTCCAAAACTATGGCTTTGCAATCAAGCAAGTGATTCTTTGTAATACGAGTCATACCTTAAATGGATTGTTCAAAAAAACTAAAAACGCTCACACCATACCTTCTTTGGTTAGAAAAATGGGCCAGTTGGGATAGATCGGTGTATTTGGAATGTTCAATGATCAGAACACCGTTTTCCAAAAGAAGCTCTTTCTCAAAGACCAATGCTTGTATTTTAGAGAAATCCTCCAAGGCCATATCATAGGGTGGGTCGGCAAAGATAATATCAGATTTGATTTTGGCCCTTTGCAAATAACTGAACACATCACTTTTTATGGTAGAGATATTAAAATCCAATTCCTTTGAAATTTGGTTGATAAATTTTATACAACCAAAATCTGCATCTACACAGACAATTTGCTGCGTTCCCCTAGATGCAAATTCATAACTTATATTCCCCGTACCTGCAAAAAGATCTAAAACGGAGATTTCATTAAAATGATATTGATTGTTCAGGATATTGAACAAGGCCTCTTTTGCCATATCCGTTGTAGGTCTAACAGGAAGCTTTTTAGGGGCAATGATTCTTTTACTTTTGTAATTACCGGCTATAATTCGCATTAAAGGGTTTTTAGTACTGTAAAATCTATGGCGTTATCCTTGTCATTACCCGTGATATGGGCAATATTGGAAGGGACGAAAATAGAGATGTTTTTTATGTAGTCATAGGAAATACCGTAGATCTCATCATCCTCATCAATGGCTCCAAAGAGCTTCAATCTTACGGTATTTGTATCTAATTTGAGTTGTTCCAGGGTAAAAAGAAGATAATAGATAAAATCTTCCTTGGTAGTGTAGTTGAAACTATTGTGCAATAGTAATTTTTTGTTGGAGACCACTGTGATATCCAATTGCTTTTCACCAACATGCACATAGCAAACAGTATCATTACCTGATTGGGGAGTGTTCAACAGTGATTCCACCATGACGGTACTACTGTGTTTAAATTCGAATTCCCCAAATAGCTCATAAATGTAATTGTTGACATTCATGAAGGGTACGTAAACATTCATAAGGTCATTGCTTTCCAACTCATCGTATACAATAACATCGTTGGTGAGAATTTTGGCGTTGAATTTGAGGTAATTGGCCAATTCGTCCTCATCAAATAAGGCTTTGGGAACCAAACTGAAAAGCTGGTTTTTGTGAATGGCAATGACTTCGGAGAAAGGGACTTTTGCTACGTTGTACTTTTCAAAAACCGTCTTTACTTTTTTTAGAAGTTCCAACGGATTTACCTCCCGCTCGAAAACTACGTTCTCTGAAGCAAGTATATTATTGTCTACTGTGTCCAGTACACAAAAAGAAAGTCCATTCAAACTAATTTGAATGGACAATTTATTATAATCAGATTTAGATTGCTCTAAATTAGTTAATGTCATTTTTTCTGTCATATATCGGAGGCCAGTTACCATTGGTGCTCACTTCAGTTAAGGAACCAACTTTTATTGTAGTTCCGTTTACTTCTTCAACGCTGTTGTGTGCATTTTCCCTTGTCAAAAGTTCTTTAGGCTGGTCACCTAAAATAATATTTTTCTTGACTTTGGCTTCAAAAACCGGGGCCCTGTATCCGCTTTTCTCAATAATGTCTGCCTTCATTTCAAATTTTTCGCCCTTGGTAGCGAAAGGAACGTTCATCATTGATTTATAACGATTATCTTTCTTAAACAAGGAATCCTTTACAGAAACAAACCCTAAAGTATCAACAATTTTCACTTCTTGAAGCATATCAATGCCATAGGTCTTGTTAAACTCCATATAAGAAGAGTCCCTTTGTTGGGTAATGATGTATTTTCCAGTATCAACAAAACTGATAAGGGAATTAAAATCATTGGCGTACTTTCCATTGGTAGATTTGTAAGCTTCTTGTGAATTTCTAATATCCTTCAATACAGAAATTACTTTTGAAAAACGCTGTTCTTTTACTTTTTGGAATTCAATTGGGCCGTTTACGGAGTGATAAATCAAATATCCTAAACCAATACATGCTATCCAAAGTAAAATTTGTATTATGCTCTTCATTTTCTAGGTGTTAATTAAATTTTAGTGGTTATCACAAATCTACAATTTTTTTTTAATCACAAAAGTATTTGCCCTTAAAAATCCTGATTATCTTTGAACTCTTATGAACGCACTCACAGCCTCATCTTTTACAACTATTTTACGCGATAAATTTCCTCACGACCCAACCTTGAAACAAAATGTTGTTCTGGAAAAACTTGCAGATTTTGTTTTGTCCAAAGAAAAGGAGGTGGTTTTTATGCTCAAAGGATTTGCTGGAACCGGTAAAACAACCATGATCGGGGTCTTGGTCACCAATTTATGGAGGACCAGCATGAAAGCCGTTCTTATGGCTCCAACGGGTAGAGCGGCCAAGGTAATGTCCAATTATTCCAATACACAGTCCTATACCATTCATAGAAAGATTTATTTTCCCAAAAAGCAAAATGGGGGCGGGGTCCAATTTGTGCTTTCCCCAAACAAACACCGCAATACTATCTTCATTGTAGATGAGGCATCCATGATACCGGATACGGCCGCCGATTCCAAGCTTTTTGAAAATGGATCATTGTTGGACGACCTGATGATGTATGTCTACTCGGGCCATAATTGTAAATTGATCTTGATAGGGGATACGGCCCAATTACCACCTGTACACTTAAATTTAAGTCCGGCATTGGAAGAGAACCAACTGGCCTTGAACTATAATAAGGAGGTGATTATGTTGGAGATGGATGAAGTGGTAAGGCAGGCCGAGGATTCTGGAATATTGGTCAATGCCACCAATTTAAGGGAGCAGCTCCAAAATGATTATTTTGAAGATTTTAAATTTGACGTAAATCCATATAAGGATATTGTCAGGTTAATTGACGGCAATGAGATCCAAGAGGCCATAGATAGTTCGTACTCGCAAAATGGAAAGGAAGAGACCGCAATTATTGTGCGTTCCAATAAAAGGGCCAACCTTTATAATGAGAATATCAGAAATAGGATCCTTTATCTGGAAAATGAAATTGCTGTGGGCGATTTTATGATGGTGGTAAAGAACAATTACTTTTGGTTGGAGCCCCAAACCGAGGCAGGTTTTATTGCAAACGGGGATATTATCGAGGTTTTGGAGATTTTTGCCATTAAAGAGCTTTATTCTTTCAAGTTTGCCGAGGTAAAGGTCAAAATGGTAGATTACCCAAACCAAAAGCCTTTTGAAACCGTCTTGCTCTTAGACACCATACAGGCCGAAACTCCTTCCCTCTCTTATGAGGACGGAAATAAATTGTATCAGGAGGTAATGAAGGACTACGCCCATGAAACGTCAAAATACAAGAAATTCTTAGCGGTAAAGAACAATAAATATTTTAATGCCCTACAGGTAAAGTTTTCATACGCCATTACCTGCCATAAGTCCCAAGG
The DNA here is from genome assembly GCA_047612485.1 of Psychroserpens sp. Lineage (GTDB taxonomy): Bacteria > Bacteroidota > Bacteroidia > Flavobacteriales > Flavobacteriaceae > Sediminicola. The sequence continues at coordinate 4,609 of JBLGAT010000011.1, read as the reverse complement.
CGGTCAATGGGATACCGTGTTTGTGGAACAGCCTTATCTCCCCAATGGGATAGATAAGGAATACTTGCGTTGGCTATATACTGCCGTGACCAGGGCAAAGTCTCAATTGTACCTAATAGGTTTTAAGAACGATTTTTTTGTTGATTGAGAATATCCTAATTTTAATGCAAGAACACCGGGAATGACTACAGAAACTATAATTAGTATTTTTTTAGGGGTTGGCTTGGCTGCTTCCGTTGGCTTTAGGGTTTTTCTGCCCTTATTTGCATTGAGCCTGGCCTCTTATTTTGGAGCTTGGGATCTCAATGCCAATTGGGAATGGATGTCAAGTCTTTCGGCACTGGTAGTTTTTGGGGTCGCCACAATCATGGAAATTTTTGCTTACTTTATACCTTGGGTAGATAATCTTTTAGATAGTTTTGCCATTCCCTTGGCAGGAATTGCCGGAACGGCAGTTATGGTCTCTACGGTCGCAGATTTGGAACCTTTGGTAACCTGGACCTTGGCTATTATTGCCGGAGGAGGTACTGCTACAGCAATTAAAGGGGCTTCTGCAACCAGTAGGTTAGCATCAACAGCAACAACAGGTGGATTGGCAAACCCCATTATATCTGCGGTGGAAACGGGCACTGCGTTAGTGGTTACTATATTGTCCTTATTGGCGCCCATAGCGGCAGTTATTTTGGTGATAGTAATTTTGGGAGTTATATTCACTATTTATAGGAAGCTAAGGCCGAAGATCTAATTTTTAATTCGAAAGTAAATGAAAATAATAGCAATGATCCCCGCGCGTTATGCCGCGTCTAGATTTCCGGGCAAATTGATGCAGGATCTCGCAGGGAAACCCGTTATTCTAAGGACTTATGAAGCAGCTGTCAATACCCAGCTTTTTGATGAGGTCTATATTGTTACGGACAGCGATATTATTTTTGATGCTATCGTAAAAGCTGGGGGCAAAGCCATTATGAGTCTCAAGGAACACGAGTGCGGCAGTGATCGTATTGCCGAGGCTGTTGCAGATATGGATGTGGATATTATCGTGAACGTTCAGGGCGATGAGCCCTTTACGGATAAGGAAAGTCTGGCGAGTGTCCTTGAAGTTTTTAAACACGACCCCCATAAGGAAATAGACTTGGCCTCCTTAATGACAAAAATTACGGATTGGGAAGAAATTAGTAATCCTAACACGGTAAAAGTGATTGTGGATCGCAATAATTTCGCCCTTTATTTTTCAAGATCACCTATCCCGTATCCTAGAGCTAAAGAGGTAAACGCCCCATATTACAAGCATAAGGGGATATACGCCTTTAGAAAGAGTGCTTTAATGGATTTTCAACGCTTACCGATGTTGACATTGGAGGCCACTGAAAAAATAGAGGCCATTAGGTATCTGGAATATGGCAAAAAAATAAAAATGGTAGAAACCCATGTTACGGGTATTGAAATTGATACTCCTGAGGATTTGGAAAGAGCAATAAAAGTATGGAAGTAGATTACAAAAATATAACCGTTATTGGCTTTGATGCCGACGACACCCTCTGGGTCAACGAAACTTATTTTAGGGAGGCAGAGGATCAATTTTGCAGTTTAATGGAGAAATATGAGACCAAAAATAAGGTGGATCAGGAGCTCTTTAAAATGGAAATTAAGAACCTGAATCTATACGGTTATGGGATTAAGGGGTTTATGTTGTCCATGATTGAATCTGCCCTGGAATTGTCAAACAATAAAATTTCCCAGGCAACGATCAACGAGATTATTGATATTGGAAAGCGGATGCTGTCCCATCCTGTTGAATTATTGGATGGTGTGGAAGAGGTTTTGCGAAAATTGGAAGATCGGTATAGATTGATTGTGTTGACCAAAGGGGACCTACTGGATCAAGAACGGAAATTGGAAAAATCAGGTTTGTCCAAGTATTTTCATCATGTAGAGGTTTTAAGTGATAAAAAGGAAGTGAACTATCAACATTTATTGGACCATTTGGAAATTCCAGTTGCCCAATTTTTGATGATAGGCAATTCCTTGAAATCGGATGTGCTGCCCTTGATCAATATTGGGGCACAGGCTGTACATGTACCTTTCCATACGACTTGGGCACATGAAGAAGTGCCAAAGGAACAACAAGGAAATGGACATTTAACGCTGAATACGCTGACAGATATTTTAAAGTATTTGCCAAAAGGTAAAACGGCTACTACTAAACAATAAACATTTTATCCCTAGTATGACTAAATACAGGAATTTCCCCATGGTGCCGAGAGTGATTTTTGGGCAAGGTTGTTTAAAACAATTGGGAGAGATATTGTTGCCCAAAAGAAAGAGTTCGGAAGCTCCTTTTGTTTTTTTGGTCGATGACATTTTTGAAGGGCACATACTTTTAAAAAGTATCCCTTTGCTTTTTAATGATCAGATCATTTTTATTTCGGCAGATGAGGAACCTAAAACCCAACAGGTAGATGCCCTAGTGGCCCAATTAAAAAATAGTTACACTGAGCTTCCTTCCGGTATAATCGGAATTGGAGGCGGTACTTTGTTGGATTTGGCCAAAGCATTGGCTCTTATGTTGACCAATCCTGGAAGTGCTTCGGAATATCAAGGATGGGACTTGGTAAAAAAAACAGCTATTTACCATGTGGGGATCCCTACGATCAGTGGTACAGGGGCGGAAGTTTCCAGGACCACGGTTTTACTGGGGCCGGAGAAAAAATTGGGGATCAATTCAGATTTCACCCCCTTTGACCAAGTGATTTTAGATCCAGACCTTACTGTAGGAGTTCCAAAGGAACAATGGTTCTATACGGGTATGGATTGTTATATCCATTGTGTGGAATCGCTCAATGGAACTTTTTTGAATGCTTTTAGTCAAAGTTATGGGGAGAAGTCATTGGAGTTGTGCAAGGAAGTATATCTCGATTCCTTATCGCCTGAAGATTCCCGTGATAAGTTAATGATGGCCTCTTGGCATGGCGGTATGAGTATTGCGTATTCCCAAGTTGGGGTGGCACATGCATTGAGTTATGGACTTTCATATCTTTTGGGCGTTAAACATGGGATTGGAAATTGTCTTGTTTTTCAGCATCTGGAGGAATTTTATCCAGAAGGGGTGGCCCTGTTCGATCATATGAGGGAGAAACATCAGATTGATCTCCCCAAAGGTATTTGTTCAAATTTAAGTGATGCCGAGTTCGATACCATGATCAAAGTGGCCATGAGTTTGGAGCCTCTTTGGGAAAATGCAGTGGGCAAAGAGTGGCGAAAGACCATTACCCCAGAAAAATTAAAATCTATTTATAAAAAAATATAAACCCATAGGATTAATTATAGGGCTTTGAGACCCACAAATTTTCCCTATACCTATTTAAATAATTAAAACACAAAATGCAGGCACTGGCGAAATTTATTTATTACAAACTATTGGGATGGAAGACGGCAGGTGACTTTCCGGACGTGGATAAATGCGTGGTGATAGTGGTGCCCCATACCAGTTGGGTTGATTTCTTTTTGGGGTTGTTGATACGGAAGGTTTGGAACCAAGAGATCAATTATATTGGTAAAAAAAGCCTTTTTGATTCCCCTTTCGGATGGTTCTTCAGGTGGACGGGAGGCGCCCCCATTGATCGCAATAAAAAGAGCGATACCGTAAAGGCCACTGCCGCCATTTTCAAGGACCGAAAAATATTTAGACTGGCCCTTGCCCCTGAAGGAACACGCAAAAATGTAACCGAATGGAAGAGTGGGTTTTATTATATCGCTAAGGAAGCGAAGGTGCCCATTGTTTTGGTCGCTTTTGATTTTGGAAAGAAACAGGTCAAGGTCTCCCAACCTCATTTCCCCTCCGAAGATATGGAGCAGGACCTTAAGGTTTATAAGGACTTTTATAAAGGGGTAGTGGGTAAGGTCCCCAAATATAGTTTTTAAGTCCTAACAAGGTTAAGGGATACGTAAGCGGGTTCCTCATTGCCGTCTTCATCAAAATCCCAATCTGCAACAGGTTCGGCTGATATGACTTCAAATGTGGTAGAGGTCAAAGTTGCTCCAAAATAGTCATAATCCCCTGGTTCGTCATCGAAACGGATAGCGAAAAACTCGTTGTTCTCAAAGAACATTTCACCGGTAACTGGTTCAATATCTACATCTGGAACGTTAAAGGTCATGGTGAACCTACCGTTGGATTGGATGGCCATGGTCAATGAACCATCTTCTGCGATAATATCTACTGGGTTGGCCTGACTCCCTGGATCTCCTGGAGAGAAAACTGCGGATGTGGCATTCCATGTTCCCTGTAAGTCACTGATCGCAAAATCAGGTCCCTTTTTTGTCAATTTGTCCTCATCTGAACTCGAACAAGAAATAAAGAAAAAAGAGCATAGAGCACCCAGTAAAAGAATGTTATGTAACGTTTTCATGATATAAAGTTTTAGTTAGTATATAAGAGAACCATTCTGGTCAATCCTTAAGATATATAACTTTAAGACATTGCGAAATGACAAACATCATGATAGGACATCACACTCTAGCATGAAATTGAAAAGGGCAAAAGGGAACACTGATTTTACTTTTTGGTGTTTTTTTAGGATCCTTATTTCGTAGCTAAGGGAATGGAGGG
>JBLGAT010000010.1:0-47799 GCA_047612485.1 Psychroserpens sp. | reverse complement strand
CAGGGATGGTCAAAAACACCTATGGCACCGGTTGTTTTATGCTTATGAACATTGGTGAAGAACCAATAGTTTCCAAAAATAATTTATTGACCACCGTGGCTTGGAAAATAAACGGAAAAACAACCTACGCCTTTGAAGGAAGTGTCTTTATTGCCGGGGCAGTGGTTCAATGGCTAAGGGACGGATTGAAGATTATAAAGACATCCTCCGATGTTGAAAAACTGGCTGGCTCTGTCAGCGATGCAGAAGGAGTGTATTTTGTACCTGCCTTCGCTGGGTTAGGTGCCCCGTATTGGAACCAAAAAGCACAAGGAACCATATTTGGGATTACTAGAGGTACTACGGATGCCCATATTGCTAGAGCGGCCATTGAATCAATTGCCTATCAAACTATGGATATACTAAAGGCAATGGAAGCAGATGCGGAACTGACCATTAAGGAATTAAGGGTCGATGGTGGGGCCACGGTGAACAATACCTTAATGCAATTTCAATCAGATGTTTTAAATACCACTACCGTTAGGCCTAAAGTAATAGAGACTACGGTTATGGGTGCTGCCTACTTAGCAGGATTGGCTGTTGGATACTGGGATAGTCTTGAGGAAATACAAGAAATTTGGCAAACCGATGTGCACTTCAACCCCACCACCGAACGCGAAGGAATTGATAAAGGAATCAAAGGATGGTATAAAGCCATCGCCGCCTTGCAATTTTGGGCCAAATAATTACACCAACCAAACCATATAAATTATGACCCCTTTTATAGCAGAAATTATTGGCACTGCCCTACTCATTTTATTGGGTGGAGGCGTCGTCGCCAATGTAGTATTGAATAAAACAGCCGGCAATAATAGTGGCTGGATAGTAATTACCACTGGCTGGGCCCTTGCAGTTTACATTGGAGTGGTAGTATCCGCACCCTATAGTGGAGCCCATTTAAATCCGGCAGTGAGCATCGGCTTAGCATTTGCAGGTAAATTTGATTGGGAATCGGTCCCATTATTTATTCTCGCTCAATTTATTGGTGCCATGATTGGTTCATTTCTGGTATGGGCAGTTTATAGAAATCATTTTAACGCTACGGACAACGGGGACGCAAAAAAAGCAGTTTTTTGCACTTCTCCAGCAATTAGACATTATTCAACGAATCTGATCAGTGAGATCGTAGGGACTTTTGTATTGATATTCACTATTTTGTATTTTACGGATGCTTCGATATCCGATTCAGAAACCGCAGTAGGTTTGGGCTCCGTGGGAGCAATTCCTGTGGCATTTCTGGTTTGGGCGATTGGACTTTCTTTGGGGGGCACCACTGGATATGCAATTAATCCGGCAAGGGACTTAGGTCCAAGAATCGTTCATGCCCTCTTGCCTATTAAAAATAAGAGTGGCAATGATTGGGAATATGCCTGGATCCCTGTTTTAGGACCAATAATTGGTTCTTTAGTGGCCTCGGGGTTATTTTTACTTCTGTCCAAAATTTAATAGACCTTAATTTCTACTATTTCAATTCGGTAAAAAAACATTTAAAGCGGATGCTATAAAACGTTGTTAATACAGCTTGATTAACAAACTCTATTTGATACTTTTGCCGAAGTTATGATTTTCCAAAAAGAACTTTTACTGCCGGAAATAGCACATGTGCTATACGATTATTTTATTTCGATTGGTTTTACAGCAACCTCGGCGAAGTATTGCAATATGTTGGCGCTTTTTATCGCGATGCTCCTAATTATCAGTATCATGGATTTTATCATCAGAAAAATCCTCATCCAGGCCTTTTCTGCTTTTGCCAAAAAAACTACCACTACTTTTGACGATTTTTTGGTTTCCAACAAAGTGCCCAGAAACGTTGCCCATATCGTTCCCTTGCTCCTTGCAAAGGAATTCATGCCCACAGTCCTGATTGATTTTAAGTATGTGGACAGTATAGCGGAAAAAGGGCTTCACATATTTAGTGTTATATTGACCTTGTGGATCGTCCGAAGCCTATTGAACACCTTAAAGAGCTATTTTAAGACCTTGCCCCACCTCAGGGACAAACCCATAGATAGTTACATTCAGGTATTTATGATATTTGCGTGGATAGTAGGTTTAACATCCGCTTTGGCCATCGTTACCGGATTTCCTTTTATTCAATTTATTACCACCCTTGGAGCGGCTTCTGCAGTGGTCATTCTAATATTCAAGGATACCATATTAGGTTTTGTAGCAAGTATACAAGTTTCCATTAATGACATGGTGCGCATTGGAGATTGGATCACTTTTGAGAAATATGGTGCAGATGGTGATGTTACCGAAATTAATTTAGCTACCGTAAAAGTTCGGAATTTTGATAATACAACCACCACAATTCCTACCTACGCCTTAATTTCAGATTCGTTCAAAAACTGGCGCAGCATGGTTAATTCCGACGGGAGAAGAATAAAAAGAGCCCTTATCATCAAACAAAAAAGTGTCAAGTACCTTACAAAGGAGGATATTGAAAGATTAAAGGGAATTCAACTCATTTCGGCCTATCTGGGTAAAAGGCAAAATGATATTGAAAGTTACAATTCAGTCAATAATATCAATAAGGAATTGGCCATAAATGGAAGAAATTTAACCAATATCGGAGTTTTTAGAAAATATGTGGAGAGTTATGTAGCCAACCACTCGGGCATCAATAAAAACATGATGCTTATGGCAAGGCATCTAGCCCCAACATCTCAGGGTATTCCTATAGAGGTCTATGCCTTTAGCAGCGATAAAAGATGGGAAAACTATGAGTACATTATGGCAGACATTTTTGACCACCTGTTGGCTGCGGTGCCCTATTTTGATTTAGAACTATTTGAACTTCCCGATAATTCAGTTTACAAATCAAATATAACGTCGTAATATTGGGTATTTCGTAATCTTATATTCTTGTTAAAGCCCTTCATTTAAAAGGGCCCGTCAATTATCTTTACATTAAAAAAAATTGCAGCTGCCTAACTGGCTTTTATAATGATACTTAAATCGTTATAAAAAGATTCCTATTTGGCGGTATTATCATATTTCACTAATGGAACAAATAGAAAAGATTGAAAAGGAAATCGATGGTTTAAAACAACAATTGGCCACCCATCACTTATACGCTAAGTTAGCTGAAGTAGATGATATTAAAATATTCATGCAACATCATGTATTTGCAGTATGGGATTTCGTCGCATTACAGATAGAGTCCAAAAAACTACAACTACAATACTAAGCCCATTTGGGTATGACAAAACTGGTTGAAGCGCTTTAAAAATACAAGGTTATGAAAGATTTTAAGACAACGAATATATTATTATTGGTCATAGTGGTGCCCCTTATATTTTATTTACTTAAAATATTGTCCTTCATATTTATACCATTAGTGTCCTCTATGTTCATTGCTTTACTCTTTTTACCACTAATGAGAGGAATGAATAAAAGAAGGGTACCTAAACCAATCAGTATTTTGGTCATCGTGTTGATCATTGCAGGAATATTCAAAATTGGAGGCGAATTAATTCAACTGACCAGTAATGAAATATTATCCTCCGACCAATCATTTTTAGAGCAGGCGGAAGCAAAATTGAATATCATCATTGTAAGTTTGGAAGAATCCATGGGAATGGAATTGTTGAAGGGAAAAGATATTTATGGTCAATTCTTAAATAAGGAAAGCATTATGGATAATTTTGTCCCAACCCTTAGTTTTATTGGAAGTACACTTACCATGTTGTTAATGACCGTCTTCTTTGCCGTATTATGGCTTTCAGAATCCATAAACGTCCAGAAATTATTGAATTCCACCATCATTAAACATAAATATTCCTCTGTTAAGGCATTCATGAAAATAGAAAAGGACCTGATCAAATTTATTAAGGTCAAATTTTTGGTTAGTTTCTTTACCGGTGTCGGCACCGGTTTGGCCTGCTATTTTTTTGATGTGAATTTCCCTATTTTTTGGGGGTTATTCGCATTTCTCATCAATTTTGTACAGATGATAGGATCTTTTGTTACAGTTATCTTTTTGAGTATTTTTGCTTTTGTTGGTCTAGATTCTACCAATGTGCTCCTATTCTTTATCCTTTCCATTACAGGCGTACAGGTTTTGTTCGGATCCATATTGGAACCTATCTTTATGGGTAAGTCTTTTTCCATCAATATAATAACCATCTTGGTAATGCTAATGCTTTGGGGATATATCTGGGGAGTACCAGGTTTAATTTTGGCCATTCCTATTACGGTATTCATCAAAATTATATTGGAACAATTTCCTGGAACAAAAATAATTGCCAAAATTATCTCTGGGGATGAAATAAAAGTGGATTTGGGAATAAACCCCATTAGAAAGGTTTCTTGATAGATTATAGTGTAGTGTTATATGGACTTATAATATGTATCTTACTATGCAGATGGCGAAAACTATTCTAACCTTCTTACTCCTGCCTTTATTCATGACTGCACCAATGGTCGCCCAAGATTGGGCCAATTTAAACAAATACAGGGTAGCCAATACTGCCTTGGAAAAAATTGCGAATAAGGAAGACCGGATCGTTTTTATGGGGAATTCCATAACCGAAGACTGGAACGATCACAACCCAGAATTCTTTGAGAATAGTGCCTATATCAATAGGGGTATCGGGGGACAGACCACTCCTCAGATGTTACTCCGTTTCAGGCAGGATGTTCTGGATTTAAAACCAAAAATAGTTGTCATATTGGCTGGCATCAATGATATCGCCGCCAATACGGGACCATCTACCCAAAAAATGATTGAGGACAACATATTTTCTATGGCAGAATTGGCAAAGGCCAACGGCATAAAGGTAATTTTATGTTCTGTGTTACCTGCCTTTGATTTTCCTTGGTCCCCTGGTTTGGATCCTTCTAGGAAGGTAATTGCCCTTAATAAGTCGATAAAGCAATATGTCGAATCCAACGGTTTGGTTTATCTAGATTATTTCTCCGCCATGGTAGACTCCAGAAACGGCTTATCAAATATTTATACCTATGACGGGGTTCATCCAAATGCCATAGGTTATCAAATTATGGCCCCACTAGCCAAATCTGCCATTCAAAAAGCATTGAAGCAATAATCATTTATGATTAATTAAGGACTAAAATGGTCCTTGGAACATTTTGTGTAAAGGTCCCACCTTGCTAAAAAACAACTTGTTTCCTTATTATAACCAACCAAAAGAGAACCAAATGATTTTTTTTTCACATCATAATTAATCTATACCTTTAACCCTCTAATTACTAGTAGTTAAAATGAAAGAAATTGAAAATATTGAGCTTAAATATTTAAGCATAGATGATTACCAAGAGCTTAAAACTGCCATGATTGCCTCCTATACCAATTTTCCTAATTCCTACTGGAGGGAACATCAAATAGATACCTTGATCAAAAAATTCCCAGAGGGCCAAGTTGTTCTAAAAATCAATAACCTGATCGTAGGTTGTGCCCTTTCCTTAATTGTGGATTACGAGAAGTTTGACGACCAACATACCTATCAGGAAATTACGGGAGATTATATGTTTTCTACACACAGCCCTGATGGAGATGTTCTATACGGAATAGATGTTTTTATAAAACCTGAGTTTAGGGGAATGCGTTTGGGTCGGAGACTCTATGATTACAGAAAGGAATTATGTGAAAGACTAAATTTAAAAGGCGTGGCCTTTGGGGGAAGAATCCCTAATTATCATAAATACGCTGATGAAATATCCCCAAAGGAATATATCGCCAAGGTAAAGAGAAAAGAGATTAATGATCCTGTCCTCAATTTTCAAATGGCCAATGATTTCCATCCTGAAAAATTGTTGAAGGGCTATCAGGAAGGTGATGAAGCTTCTGGTGAGTACGCCGTTCTATTGAAATGGGACAACATTTACTATACAAAACCCCAAAAGAAAGCCGAGACTAAAAAAACATTGATTAGACTAGGCCTTATACAATGGCAAATGCGTCCCTATAAAAACTTGGAGGAGCTTATGCAGCAAGTTGAGTACTTTGTGGATGCAGTGTCTGGATATCGATCAGATTTTGCCCTATTTCCAGAGTTTTTCAATGCCCCGTTAATGGCAGAGAACAACCATTTATCAGAGCCTGCTGCCATTAGGGAGCTGGCCAAGCATACCGATGCAATTGTAGAGCAATTTACCAAATTGGCCATTAGCTACAATATCAATATCATATCGGGCAGTATGCCTGAAATGGTTGGTGGGCGACTTTTTAATGTTGGGTATTTGTGTAAGCGTGATGGTACAAGGGAACGATATGAAAAATTGCATGTTACCCCTGATGAAGCTAAAGTATGGGGTCTACAAGGTGGGAACCAATTAAAAACTTTTGATACGGATTGCGGTAAAATAGGCATCTTGATCTGTTATGATTCCGAATTTCCTGAATTGAGCAGGATATTGGCAGATGATGGAATGGACATTTTATTTGTGCCCTACCTGACAGACACACAAAATGGTTTTTCAAGGGTGAGGAACTGTTCACAGGCAAGAGCGATAGAAAATGAATGCTATGTGGCCATTGCTGGGAGTGTGGGCAACCTTCCAAAGGTTCACAATATGGATATACAATATGCACAGTCCATGGTATTTACACCATGTGATTTCTCCTTCCCTGCGAACGGTATAAAAGCAGAGGCCACACCAAACACGGAAATGATCTTAATTGTGGATGTTGATGTAGAGTTGTTGCGCGAATTAAATCAGTTCGGTGCCGTAAAAAATTTGAGGGATAGAAGAAAGGACCTTTTTGAATTGAAAAAGCTATAGGTATATTTCTTGATATTTGATAAGTCCAAATCATTGCAGAGAAGAAATTCAATCAATGATTTGGACTTTTTTTTGATCTTATCAAACCATAAGATATTGTGTGAATCTTTGATTCATATTTATTTTAAAGTCATTTTTAAATAGGTTTAATCCAATACGATCTCATTATTTTAATACCTTGTTCCCCATGCAAGAGCCTTTGGTGAGTATTTTGATCCCATTTAAGAATACCTCGGAATTTCTACCCGCATGTATCGATTCCATATTGGCACAAACCTATAAAAACTGGGAGGTACATGCTATTGACGATAATTCCTCTGATGATAGCATGCGTATTATGAAGCAGTATGCCAAGGGTGACCCTAGAATCAATGTAGCTAAAAATGAAGGTTCGGGCATTATAGAGGCTTTAAAAATGGCTTATTCACAGAGTATGGGATCCTATATCACCAGAATGGATTCCGATGATATAATGGCGCCAAAAAAGATTGGACATATGCTGGAAGCCTTGTTATCTCACGGCAAAGGCCATCTCGCGATAGGAAAGGTGAAATATTTTTGTAGTGGGGAGATTGGTGATGGATACTTTAGATATGAAAAGTGGTTGAACAAACTTACCCTTACTGGCTCCAATTTCACCGAAATCTATAAAGAATGTCCTATTCCTTCCCCCTGTTGGATGGTGCATAGGTCTGACCTTGAAAAATGTAATGCTTTTCGACCCAACAGCTACCCGGAAGATTATGATTTGGCTTTTAGGTTCTATGAATATGGATTAAAATGTATTCCTTGTAATGATGTTTTACATTTTTGGAGGGATCATGATTATAGAGCTTCTAGAACAAGGGAACACTATGCACAAAATTATTTTTTAGAATTAAAAATTCACAATTTTTTAAAATTAAGCTATAAGGAATTTCGCCCATTGGTGGTTTGGGGTGCAGGAAAAAAAGGAAAGAAACTTGCCCAAAACTTGTTAAACAGGAATATAGATTTTAAATGGGTATGCAATAATCCAAACAAAATTGGGAAGGAGATTTACGGCAAGGAACTACAACATTTTGGTACCTTAAAACATTTGGCGCAACCACAAGTCATAATTACGGTGGCCAATGGTGAAGCCCAGAATTTTATCCGAGATCATTTTAAGAGTCTAAATATGAGAGCACTAGAGCATTATTATTTCTTTTGTTGATTATACGGACTGTTTGTACTCTAGTGTGCCTTTTCCCAATTAAAGGTGATATCGCTATTAGTGTCAGACCAATCCAATTTTATATTAACAAATTAAAGACTGATTGGGTTTAAAGGAGTGGTGTTTTTATTTATATTTGGGAAATCAAATAAAGGAATGCAGTTTAAACATCCGGAACTACTTTGGGCTTTATTACTACTACTCATTCCAATTATCGTACATCTTTTCCAACTAAGACGATTTAAAAAAACACCTTTTACAAATGTTCAGTTATTGCAAAAGGTAGTATCCCAATCAAGAAAAAGCAGTTCCTTAAAAAAATGGTTGCTTTTGGCTACCAGATTGCTCCTCCTCACTGCCCTAATTATTGCCTTCGCACAACCCTTCCTCTCCCAAAAAACAGCACTTCAGGAAAAAGAGACCGTTATTTACCTGGACAACTCATTCAGCCTTCAGGCTAAAGATGACAATGAAACCCTATTAAATACAAGCATTCAGGAATTAATAAAGTCTATGCCCAAGGATGCGTATTTCACACTATTCACCAATGATCGAACCTTTAGAAATGTTAAACTAAACGATATCCAGAACGAATTATTAGGCCTTGCACATGCTACCAACCAACTACATATAAACGACATTTATCTCAAAGGAAGGACCTATTTTGATGCATCCAAACCTTCGATTAAAAATTTGGTGGTCATTTCTGATTTTCAAGAGCGGATGGCATCAAAATCCATAGACACCTCAAGTTATTATCAGAGACATCTTGTTCAATTAAAATCAGGGGATTTAGAGAATATCGCATTAGATTCTGTTTATATTTTATCCAGCTCCCCGGACAACATAGAATTGGAAGCCATACTTTCCACCAATACAGAAATAGAAGACACTCCGGTTTCCCTTTTTAATACTGATAAATTAATTGCAAAGACCTCCGCCCAATTTGTCAATAAAAAAGCAACCGTATCATTTACCATACCTTATAACACGGAAATAAATGGAACCTTGGAGATCTCAGATTCAGGTCTCAGCTATGATAATGTGCTGTATTTTAATATGGCACCTAAAGAAAAAATAAGAGTATTTTCCATCAATGGGGAGGAGGATAATTTCTTGATCCGTATTTTTACAGAAGACGAATTTGAGTATTCCAGCTCCCTTTTTAATGAAATGGATTATAGCGCCATAGACAGGCAAAATATGATCATTTTAAACGAATTGGATGAAATACCTACCTCAATATCGATGGTATTGCAAAAATTCAAAGAAAACGGAGGTAGTTTGATGATAATACCCTCAAATAATGCAGATCTAAATACCTATAACACCCTATTGAATGGGTTTTATAACACTGGAATAACACAAAAAATTAACGGGCAACACAACATCGTGACGATTAATTTTTCACATCCACTCTACAAAAACGTTTTTGATAAAAAGGTGGTGAATTTTCAATATCCCAAGGTATCGGAATTTTACGAAGTAAAAACTGGAGCACCCCAGCTACTTACCTATGAAAACGGCGCGCCATTTTTAGTAGGGCTAAACGGTTTCTATTTTTTTACCGCCCCCCTATCCAATGACATTTCCAATTTTAAAAACTCGCCCTTAATCGTTCCTACATTGTACACCATGGGTATCAACAGTCTAAAAATGGCGGATCTTTATGAGATATTGGGACAAGAAAAAACTGTAGACCTTTCTATAAGTTTGGGAAAGGATCAGATTATAAAGCTTTCCCAAAACGGGTATGAGGTTATTCCGGAACAGAAATCCTACACCAATAAAACGACCTTGAATTTTGGCAGCGTTCCCACCAAGGATGGCTTATATTCCGTCAATGAGAATGACAGAACTTTAAAAAATATTAGCTTTAATTACCCTAGGAGCGAAAGTGAGCTTAGGTTTCTGAATACGGGCAACTTATCGGCGACTTCTACTTCAGATTCCATAAATTCTGTGTTCCAATCCCTTGAAAAAGAGAATCGCATAACCGAGCTTTGGAAATGGTTTATTATTTTTGCGCTACTATTTCTGTTGGTCGAGGTTCTTATCCAAAAAATTTTTAAATGAACATACTTTTAAAATCCGCTAAAATATTCGATGCCAACAATAAAGACCTTCATTTAAAGCGTCGGGATATTCTTATAAAAAATGGCATCATTGAAAAAATTGCAGTAAAAATAGAGGCCCCTTCGAAGACCAAAATCATTGAGCATTCTAATTTACATGTTTCTATAGGTTGGTTCGACAGTAGCGTTAGTTTTGGAGAGCCTGGCTTTGAGGAACGTGAAACCATAGAAAACGGGCTCCTAACGGCCGCCAAAAGTGGTTTTACCGATGTAATACTGAATCCTACTTCTCACCCTATTCCAGACTCCAGTTCCGATATTGTTTTTCTCAAAAATGCAGCAAAAGGCCAGGCCACAAACCTATATCCCTTAGGATGTTTAACGGTTAGAGGGGAAGGAAAGGACCTGGCAGAACTATATGATATGAAAAGTGCGGGTGCCGTTGGTTATTATGATTTTAAACATGCAGTAGAAAATTCCAACTTGCTGAAAATTGCCTTGCAGTACGCTCAGAATTTCAATGGTCTTGTCATGTCATTTCCGTTGGACTTTAAAATTGCGGGAAAAGGTCTTGTTAATGAAGGGGAGGTCTCCACAAAATTGGGATTAAAGGGAATCCCTTCATTGGCAGAGGAACTACAAATTGTAAGGGATTTGTTTATTTTAGAGTATACGGGAGGAAGATTGCACATCCCCACCATCTCCACAGCTGGTTCCGTTAAACTAATTGCTGAAGCTAAAAAGAAGGGATTGGATGTAAGCTGCAGTGTAGCCATCCACAACCTGATTTTCACTGATGAACATTTGATTGAATTTGACACCCATTACAAAACAATGCCTCCTTTAAGGACCAAAAATGATGTTAAAGGTTTGCTTAAGGGATTAAATGACGGCACCATAGATACGGTCACTTCAGATCATATCCCGATGGATATTGAACTAAAAAGAGTGGAATTTGACAATGCTGCCAGTGGTAGTATTGGTTTGGAAAGTGCATTTGGCGGTCTGAACAAACTTTTGGATTTGGAAATGACGATAGCACTTTTGACTAAAGGAAGAGAGCGTTTTGGTCTGAAGACCCCTATCATAAAGGAAGGTGAAAAAGCTTCATTAACGCTTTTTGATCCAGATATGGAATATACCTTTGATTCCGAGAACATATTATCCACCTCTAAGAATAGCATGTTTTTAGGTACGAAGCTAAAAGGCAGGGCCTTAGGGATTATTTCAAATGGACATATTATTTAAAACGAATTAAATGGAGAATATTGAAAAAGGCAGGACTACAGCGATAGTAGCATATTTCACTTTGGTTGGAGCATTGATTGCCATCACCATGAACATGGAACCTAAAAACGAATTTGCCCGTTTTCATACACGTCAGGCTTTTGGCTTACATTTATTTTTTCTTGGATTTGCCTTATTTTTAAGTCAATGGTTCAATGCCTATGCTTGGTATGGACTTTATATCTCATATTTGATTTTATGGGGTTATGGTTTTATTGGAGCTATTTCGGGTAAAAAACAGATCGTTCCATTAGTGGGCGATTTATTTCAAAAATGGTTTACATTTATTAATTAACATGACTACAGCGCCCCTTTCCCTTCACCACATCATCAGACCTTCATCCCTAAAAGCAGGTAAACCTCCTGTAATGTTCATGTTCCACGGCTATGGGAGCAATGAAGAGGATCTGTTTTCTTTTGCGAATGAACTGCCAGAGGAACTTTGCATAATATCCGTAAGGGCCCCCTATCCCCTTCCTCCCCATGGCAATGCTTGGTACGCCATAAATTTTGATACCCAAAATGGAAAATGGAGTGATGAGGAACAGGCTGTAATTGCCAGGGAAAAAATAGTGGACTTTATGGATGAGGCCTGTGCTACCTATCATTTGGATGAACATAGAATTACCTTGTTGGGTTTTAGTCAAGGAACTATTCTTAGTTATGCGGTTGCATTGTCCTATCCTGAAAAAGTAAGGAATGTTGTGGCGCTCAGTGGTTATATCAATGAAAATATATTGACCAAGGATTATTCAAACAAGGACCACAAAAATCTTAAAATATATTCTTCACATGGTATGGTTGATCAAGTAATCCCTCTAGAATGGGCCCAAAAAACATCTGGATTCTTAGATACCTTGGGCGTGGAGCACAAATATGAAGAGTTCCCTGTAGGTCACGGAGTTGCCCCACAAAACTTCTACTCCTTTAAAAAATGGCTTGAGAATAAAATTTAATTACTGCGCGTATACAAAAGGTGGTCCAACAAGGTAAAATCTACGCTTAGATCATCTTTAAGTTCATACTTTAGCAATACTTCACCCCAAAACTGTCCATCGGAAAAATCAGCGATAATCCATTTGTGGTTCAAGGTCTTAATTTTATTGATCTTGAAATCTCCTTCCATACCTTCATAGGGCACCAAAGGATTATCTCCTTTTTGTTCATTGGTTTCCAGTAATTTATCTTCAATATATCGAGATGGCTGGTCCAATTTCAAATGGTCGTAATAGGCCAAGGCATCGTCATTGTTGTCCAAGTTAAAGTATTGCACATCCAGCACTTTGAGGTTGAGTTTCTGGATGGAATCCTGCATTTGCTTAATGTCCATTTCAAAATTCTCTATTTTTCCATTTTTATCCTTTACCATATTATTGGCACTGACAAATTGGTAAAGGGCTATTAAAGCTGCAAAGATAAATAGGTATAGAAATATTTTACTCTTCATGAATAGTGAATGTTCTTAAAGGTTAATAATTAAATTATCATAGGCCAAATGTACATTATTTGGTAGTTTTTTCTCTACTTCGTCATGAAAACCCAACATATGGCTAATATGTGTAAAATAGGCTCGTTCTGGTTTTACTTTATCTACAAATACCAAAGCTTCCTCTAAATTAAGGTGGGAATGGTGGGGTTCTTCCCGCAAGGCGTTCACAACAAGTACCTTTACCCCTTTAATTTTCTCTATTTCCTCATCGTCCATGGTTTTAACATCGGTCAAATAGACAAAGTCAAAAATACGATATCCGAATACCTGTAAACGATTATGAAAGGCCTGAACAGGAATGGCCATAGTATTCCCTATTTTAAAAGGTTGATTGTTTTTAACAATATTTACTTCCACAGCTGGGGCTCCAGGATATCTATTTTCCCCAACAAAAATATAATCGAACCTTTTTTTCAATGAGTTTGCTACCCGATCATGGGCGTAAATGGGAATATCGCCTTGTCTAAAAAAAAAAGGTCGGATATCATCTATTCCTGCGGTATGATCGGCATGCTCATGGGTGAATAAAATCCCGTCCATTTTGGTGACTTTATGGGTCAGCATTTGCTGCCTAAAATCGGGACCACAGTCAATAACATAATTAAAATCATCCCAAGACACCATTACCGACACCCTAAGTCTTTTATCCTTGGGGTTTTTACTTAAACAAACAGGGTGCGAGCTCCCAATAACAGGGATTCCTTGTGAAGTTCCGGTACCTAAAAAAGTAATTTTCAACGTATCACCTATTTATTCCAAATTTATAACATATTTATTTAATAGATACCCCAATCTTTTTAACTTTACAGCACGTAAAACAACTATAATGGCCTCCGTCCTAAATAAAGACACCGCATTCGAAAATATCCCCTCTATTAAGGCAAAAACCTTAAGGATAAATTTAAACCCAGATATATACGGAACGTTTGCTGAAATTGGTGCAGGCCAAGAAACAGCCAGACATTTTTTCAGGGCTGGCGGATCTTCTGGAACCATTGCCAAGGCGATGAGCGCTTATGATAAGGATTTCAGTGATGCCATCTATGGTATTGAACCTGATGGCCGCTATGTGTCCCAATCCAGATTGAAAAGAATGCTGGAATATGAAATGCAGCTCACAGAGGAGCGTATCAGCCGTCAGAAACATCCAGATCGATTGTTTTTTTCTTATGCCAATACCGTGGCTACCATAGATTTTGCGAAAAAATTTAAGGGACATGGTTGGATTGGTATTCGTTTTCAATTGGATCCCAACCAGAAAGAATGGGATGAAATTGTTATACACATTCGGTTTAGGCAGAATGAAGCTAGGCTACAACAGGAAACCTTGGGTATTTTAGGGGTGAATCTTATTTATGGGGCATTCTATAAATATGACCAACCCAGAAAATTATTAAGATACCTTTATGATCATATAGATAGGGATACCATTGAAATTGATATGATCAATTTTTCTGGGCCTAACTTTAAGAATGTGGATAACCGTTTAATGAGCCTTCAGCTTATTAAGAATGATATGACCGATGCGGTAATGTTCGGTCCCGATGGCAACAACCTATTGCCCGCTGCTATTCTGTATAAGAAAAACATTCTGGCCTTAAGGGGTAGTTTTAGGCCCGTCACCAAAGTTAATTTGGATATGTTCGAAAAATCTTATGACATCTTTGTCCGGGAAAAGACGGTTGATATTAATAACACGATCGTGATCTTTGAGATTACCCTTTCTAACCTAAAGGCCTCCGGTGAAATAGACGAACAGGATTTTATGGATAGGGCGGAGTTGCTTTGTTCATTGGGACATACCGTAATGATCTCCAAATTCCGCGAATATTACAAACTGGTTGAATATTTCAACAACTACACCAAATCCAGAATCGGACTTACCATGGGGGTAAACAATTTAGTGGAAGTTTTTGATGAGAAATACTACAGGCATTTAAGTGGGGGTATTTTGGAAGCTTTTGGTAAACTGTTCTTTAAAGATCTTAAGGTATACCTATATCCCATGAAGGATGAAGAAACCGGCCAGATCATGACCAGTAACAATGTAAAGGTGCATCCCAGAATGAAGGAATTGTACAAATTCTTCAAATACAATGGAAAAGTAATGGATATCATCGATTACGATCCAGAAATACTGCATATCTTCTCTAGGGATGTCTTGAAGAAAATCATTAATAAAGAGGATGGTTGGGAAGCGGAACTTCCAGAAGGAATTGCTGAAATCATCAAGGAGAAAGATTTATTTACCAAAAAACTGGTAAAGACAGAGGCAAGCAAATAGTCTCGGCCTCAAAAAATTAAAGCGCCCTAATGCAAATTAGGGCGCTTTAATTTTACAACCCTTTTATTCCAGAATCTGGGCAGCGTGATCTTTGGTCTTTACTTTGTCTATAACCTTGGTCAAGACGCCCTTTTCGTTTATAATAAAAGTTTTTCTGTGGATGCCATCATATTCCTTACCCATGAATTTTTTTGGTCCCCAAACCCCAAATGTATTTATAACGGTATGATCCTCATCGGCCAGGAGCGGAAACGGAAATTCATATTTGTTCTTGAAGTTCTGTTGTTTGGTTTGGGTATCCTCACTAACCCCGAGCAGTTCATATCCCTGTCGTTTCAATTCTGCATAATTATCCCTAAGGTTACAGGCTTCCGCCGTACAACCAGGAGTATTGGCCCTAGGATAGAAAAATACAATCAGTTTTTTACCGGCATAGTCCGATAAGGATATGGAATTCCCGTCTTGATCTTGTGATGTAAATGCCGGTACTTTATCACCTTCTTTCAGTGTGTTCATATTTTTTTTATTTAATTTCGTGTTGGATATTTCTATTGTAAAATTAAACAAAAATGACGAAAGGCGAAAAGGTAGACTTCACAATCCGTGTGCTGCAGGAATTATACCCCACCATTCCAGTTCCCTTGGAACATAAGGATCCCTATACCTTATTGATTGCCGTTCTGATGTCCGCACAAAGTACAGATGTCCGTGTCAACAAAATTACTCCCTTATTATTCGCCAAGGCCGACAATCCCTTTGATATGGTTAAATTGAGTGTCGAAGAAATTAGGGATATTATCCGACCTGTAGGACTATCACCAACGAAATCCAAGGGAATCCATGGTTTGTCAAAAATATTGATCGAAAAATACGAAGGCGAGGTTCCTGAGGATATGGCCTTATTGGAAGAATTACCTGCCGTGGGCCATAAAACTGCCAGTGTGGTGGTTGCGCAGGCTTTTGGAATACCCGCTTTTCCAGTAGATACCCATATTCATAGATTAATGTATCGCTGGGGCTTTACCAATGGCAAAAATGTGGTTCAGACCGAAAAGGATGCCAAGCGATTGTTTCCCAAAGAATTATGGAACGATCTGCATCTTCAAATCATATGGTACGGCCGTGAATATTCTCCTGCAAGGGGATGGAACCTAGATAAGGATATCATAACCAAGAGCATTGGTCGGAAAACAATATTGAATGAATATTACGCAAAACAAAAAAAGACCTGAGTATAGGTCTTTTTTTGTTTATTATTTCGGAACTAGTTTGATGTTAGTTCAAATTATTTTCGAACTTCATAGTTTTGTATTCCACAATCTGTAAAGACCTGGAATAATTCATCAAAAACTGAATAGTTTCTGGACACGCTTTAGCTAATTTGCACGTGTTTCGTTTTGTAGAGTAAATTCTTTCCATATATTATAGCTTTGTTATGTTAAGATAACGCTACATAGATAGAAATATTGTACAATACGACCTACTGCAAATTAATTCGTTAAAACGATATTATGTTTGTTTATGATCTTTCGCATGTTGATCAAAGCGTAACGCATCCTACCTAAAGCTGTATTTATGCTTACCCCCGTGTTTTCAGATATTTCCTTAAAACTCATATCCTTGTAGATACGCATAAGAAGTACTTCTTTCTGATCATCTGGAAGCTCATCAATAAGGGTTCGCAAATCACTATCTATTTGATCCTTTATAAGTTGCTTTTCTGCATTTAACTTATCATCACCTATTACGGAGAAAATATTAAAATCATCACTCCCTTCGAACATTGGCATTCTTTTGTTCTTTCTAAAGTGATCTATGATTAGGTTATGCGCTATGCGCATCACCCAGGGTAAAAATTTCCCCTCCTCACTATAGGATCCTTTTTTTAGGGTTTTGATCACTTTGATGAAGGTATCTTGGAAGATATCCTCTGTTACATCCCTGTCCAATACTTTGGAGTAAATGAAGCTGGTGATTCGTTGGTTGTGTCGGTTTATCAGGATTTCAAGTGCCTTTTCTTTTCCGGCAATATAATCTCTTACTAATACTGAGTCATCAATCTGTAGTTCCATACAAATTACTTTTTTTTGGTTAAAATTAGGGGCCTCCCCTTTCGGAAAGGACTTCTAGTTATTTAGGATAATTCTAAAAAGTAATTTTTCTGTATAGGCCTATATAGTTATTAATTACATTTCAAATATATAAAAAAGAAGAGCTTATAAAAAAACATTGTTGTGATCTGTCCAATTAGTGATGTTAAAGTAAGGATTGTAGTTATTAAAAAGGACATATCGTATCTTTGCACCCTTAAATATGAGTATGTCCACGATTTTAGATGTCAATCCAAAGCAAAATATTATAATAAAGGGTGCAAGATTGCATAACTTAAAAAATATAGACGTTGTAATTCCCCGCTATAAGCTTGTGGTCATTACCGGACTCTCCGGTTCTGGAAAATCTAGCTTGGCTTTTGATACGCTTTATGCTGAAGGCCAACGACGATATGTGGAATCACTATCTTCATATGCTAGGCAATTTTTGGGTAAATTGAATAAACCAAAGGTAGACTATATAAAAGGTATTGCACCTGCAATTGCCATAGAACAAAAAGTTAATTCTATAAATCCTAGATCAACGGTAGGGACAACCACTGAAATCTATGATTATCTTAAACTACTCTTTGCCCGTATTGGGAAGACCATTTCCCCTATATCCGGATTGGAAGTGAAAAAACATACCGTGGCCAATGTTGTTGACCATATTAAGAAGTATGAGGAAGGAAAAAAGTTGCTGCTCCTTGCCCCCATTCAGATTAAGGCGGATAGGGATCCTATTAAATCCCTTCAGCTATTTTCCAAACAAGGTTATGCCCGTATTAAATATAAAGGAGAGGTAATTCGCATCGATGATAGTATAACCGAAATGGATCGGAAATTCGATCTTGTTGTAGATCGTATCATCACCAAGGATGATGAAGATTTTTACAACAGATTGGCAAATGCCATTGATACTGCCTTTTTTGAAGGGAATGGAGACTGTGTAATAGAAGAGTTGGACAGTAACGACCAATACCACTTTAGTAATAAATTTGAATTGGACGGTTTACAGTTCCTAGAACCCAACGTACACCTCTTTAGTTTTAACAACCCCTATGGAGCCTGCTCAAAATGTGAGGGTTATGGGGATGTTATTGGAATAGACCAGGACTTGGTAATCCCCATCACCTCATTATCTGTTTACGAAAATGCTATTTTTCCTTGGAGAGGGGAAAGCATGGGCTGGTATAGGGATCAGTTAGTGAATGCTGCCTACAAGTTTGATTTTCCCATCCACAAGCCTTGGTTCCAATTGAGTGAGGAACAAAAACAATTGGTATGGAATGGAAATTCACACTTTATAGGTATTGATAAATTCTTTCAAACCTTGGAAGAAAAGAGTTATAAAATCCAAAATAGGGTCATGTTATCCAGATATAGGGGCAAGACCAAATGCAATGTTTGTAAAGGGAACAGGTTACGAAAAGAGACCGATTATGTAAAGGTCTCCGGTAAATCTATATCGGACCTTGTAGAATTGCCCATTGTCAAGCTTATCAAGTTCTTCGATGAGTTTTCGTTGAGCAAACAAGATCAACAAATAGCATCACGGCTATTGGTGGAAATAAAGAGCAGATTAGGGTTTCTGCACAAGGTGGGTTTAACCTACCTAACCTTGAACAGGAAGTCCAACAGTTTATCCGGTGGTGAAAGCCAACGTATCAATTTAGCCACCTCATTGGGCAGTAGTCTTGTAGGATCCATGTATATTTTGGATGAACCAAGTATAGGATTACACCCCAAGGACACGGAAAACCTAATAGACGTTTTAAAATCATTGCGGGATTTGGGAAATACGGTCATTGTGGTTGAACACGATGAGGATATCATGAAGGCAGCCGACGAAGTAATAGATATTGGACCAGAAGCAGGCACGCATGGCGGCCATGTGGTGGCACATGGTACTATGCAGGATATTTTAAATTCCACATCCTTGACCGCCAAATACCTGAATGGAACCATGGCGATTGAGGTACCCAAACAGAGAAGAAAATTTACAAACCATATTCATATTAGTGGTGCCAGGGAGAATAACCTAAAAAATATAGATGTTACCTTCCCTTTAAATGTGCTCACCGTTATCACGGGTGTATCTGGGAGTGGGAAAAGTACTTTGGTTAAAAACCTATTGTATCCCATCATCTTAAAAGAGGTCGGGGGCTATGGCCAAAAAGCAGGTCAGTATTCTGCGGTTGAAGGGGACTATTCCTCCATTAAACATGTTGAGTTTGTAGACCAGAACCCAATTGGACGATCTTCAAGATCCAACCCTGTTACCTATATCAAGGCTTATGACGACATCCGTAATTTATTTGCCAATCAAAAACTTAGCAAATTAAGAGGTTACCAAGCCAAACACTTTTCTTTCAACGTAGATGGTGGGCGCTGCGAAAAATGTAAGGGAGAAGGTGAAATTACGGTGGAAATGCAATTCATGGCGGATGTGCATTTGGAATGTGATGCTTGCAACGGCAAAAGATTTAAAAAAGAAATTCTTGAAGTGAAGTTTGAGGATATCAATATTGATGATCTTCTGAACATGACCATTGATGATGCCATTGAATTTTTCGAAAAACACCAGCAGTCCAAAATCGAAGGGAAACTAAAACCTCTGCAGAATGTAGGTTTGGGGTATGTAACCTTAGGCCAGTCGTCTTCTACCCTATCCGGTGGTGAAGCACAACGGATTAAACTCGCTTCATTTTTGGTAAAGGGCAGCACCAAGGAAAAAGCCCTCTTTATTTTTGATGAGCCAACAACTGGACTCCATTTCCATGATATTAAAAAACTTTTAAAGTCCTTTGACTCCTTAATATCCAAAGGCCATTCCATAGTGGTTATAGAGCACAATATAGACCTAATCAAATGTGCCGACTATATCATTGACCTAGGGCCAGAAGGGGGTGATAATGGAGGGCAATTATTGGCACAAGGAACCCCGGAAGAAGTCGTAAAAAATAAAAATTCCTTTACCGCACATTATTTAAAAGACAAATTATAGTCTTTAAAATATTTTTAAACCATTGATTATTAGATTATTATAAATATTTGATATTTTGTGGCACGCTCTTTGAACTAAGGTTATCAAATGTAAATAGTTACATTCTGAACTTTAAAACCTTATATCATGAAAAACTTAATATTTCTTTTTACAGCGGTGATTTTTGGTGCTTCCAGCGCCATGGCTGTTACGGTAGAAGATAAGGTTGCAGAACGCAATGCTTATAATTACAACAACTCCTTTATTTTTGTTGAAGATGGCATTACGTTTTCAGTATATCCAGATGGAGAATTCGATTTTTATATAGATGAAAGAAATGGAGTAAATGCCAATGTTAACTTTAGAAACGTTAATATCACTTATAACTCTGGTTATGACTATAATCCATATGTACAATATGACGATTATGGGGCTGTATTACAGGTAGAGAACATCCCAATATATTATGATTATTATGGACGTGTTACCCAAGTGGGCAACGTAGATATCTCTTACAATAGAGGAAGAGTAAATAGATTAGGTGGATTATACGTATACTACAACAGAAATGGGGTATACAGTCACCACACAGGTTTCATCAATGTATATAACAGACGTTATGTATACAGACCATTCCACAACTATTTTGCAAGACCAGCAGTAGGGTTGTGTCTAGTGTACAATAGGCCTTATAGAAGATATTACGATCCAGTTAGGTACACGTATTATAGGCCATACAATAATAACTACAGAAGGTCTTATGCCAAATTTGGTAATGAACACAGATACAAAAAAGACCAATACAGAAAATCTGATGTGTATAGAAATGACAGACGTGTTGTAGCTAGGGAGAATAATTCTAGAAGAGATAATGGATACAGGACTTCCGGTAATGTTATCAAGAGAAGTCAAAACAGAAGTGTAGATTATTCCAGAAATGGGAATTCTAACAGATCCCAAGGACCTAACTATGATTCTAGAAGAAGTGACGGACGAAAAGTTAGTAGTTCAAACAATACTAAATCGAATAGATCCGATAGATCCAACTATGAATCAAAAAGAAGTGCGGACCGAAAAATTGAGGAGAACAGATCTTCAAGACCTGCTGTAAGCAGAACGGCAACAAAAAAGGAAGTTTCAAGGACCCCTAGAAATACGACTATCACTAGGTCCAGTACTTCTTATAAAAAACCGGAAGGAAGAAGTTCTGGCAAAACTGAAACGACAAGAACGCAAAAAACGGTTGCTTCTAAAGCCGATCGTTCCAAAAATTCTAGAAGTACCAAGGTAACTTCCAGAACTTCCGCTCCAAGTCGTGCAGGAAAGGTTGCTACCGGTAATAAAAGAAGTGGTGTATCTACTTCAAGAGGTAGAAGCTCAAAAGATTTTTAAAATATAGTTTTTAGGTTGGTTAGTTGTTTACCCCCGTGTCAATTAAATAAATTGACACGGGGTTTTTACGTTCAGTGATATTTCAGCCTGGTATTAATTCAATCTTTAATCCTTTCGCTTGAGATATTTGGAAAGCAGCCCAAACACATCCTCCGAAATTCTAAAACGGTAGAGAATTCCAACATAAAACAAGGTAATTAAAATACCTTTTAAAAGAATGTTCACTATTGGGTGAAAAGCAAATTGCAACCAAGTAAACAAGGCGATGATCACTATTAACAGTGCCAGCACTTTTAAGGTTTCGGCAGTAAATGGATGTATCCCAAATTTTATCTTAACATAGACCAATTTTACGGTATTATATATAAAAATAGCTATAAACGTGGCAAAGGCTGCTCCATTGATGCCATATTTTGGAATCAGCCAAAGATTGAATAAAATGGTGAGAACGGCCAAGAGCACTCCCATGAACAATACGGCCCTATAGTAATCGGAATTGTACAATATAGCATTGTTATTTCCCATTAATGCATCGTATACTTTTGCCAAGCCAATTAAAAGGACCACTATAAATCCCCCTCTATAGGCCTCGGGCAATAAATAATACAGGTCATTAAGGTTCAACATGATCAGCACAAACAAAAGGCCCGATACAATAAACAATGTCAAAGAACTCTTTTCATACAACTTTTTCATCCCCAGTTCATCCTTTTTGTTCAATAGTTCCGCTGTCAATGGATAAGCAATTTGATGCATCGATCTTGCAGGAACCGCTATAACGGTTGCTATAAATATGGCCACACTGTAATAGGCCACATTTTCAATTTGTATAAACTGGTTGATCATAAACCTGTCTACCTCCAACAAAATGACAGAGGCAGAACCCCCTAAAATTATGAGGGCACTATAATTGATTATACTAGGAGTTGCCTTGGGAAAGGAAAAATCAAGTTTGGGCATTCTTAATCGATATGCATAAATTTTCATTAAAATGGTCCGTAACAAATAGACACCCACCATTGCCTTTAAGAATACATCAATGGAGATAAGGTCATAATAAACCAAGAACAATAATATGGTGACCCCTATCCTGGCGAAAACTTCTTTCATAAAATTACCAAATACAGATTTCATCCGTATTCTTGCCCATGAGTAGAACACTTCAAAATAGGCCATGGCAAACCCAATCAAAAATATATACCATACATATCCTTTCACAATTTGGTTTTCTTTCGATAAAAAGTCCCCAATCATTGTATTACCAAAATATGTAATGGCCGTGGCAGGTACTATTAAAAAAAGTGGAAGGATCAACATTAAAGTAAGAAAGCCATCAGCACTTTTTTTATCCTCAAAAGCACTGTAATATTTCACCAAGGTATTGGGGACCCCAAATGCCAACAATGGCATTAATATAGCCGAGGTGGATAAAATCACGCCAACCAAACCATAATACTCATCAGTTAGAAAGCGGGTATAAAGAAAAAGGGTATTGATGGCGCCTACCCCAAATCCAAGGTAGGTTACAAGGGTGTTTTTAAATGATTGCTTAAATATTATTCCCATGTGATCACCTGTGCTAATTTGCCGGTAAGCTCCCGCCTACTGTATTGGTCTATATGCAGGCTCTTAACACGAAGTTCTTTTTTTTGGTATGCAGTGAACCAATCCAATAGCTGTTCTTTGATCGCTTTCCCGTCCATGTAGGTAAATGCGCTTCCAGTATTGGTTTCTGAAATCATTTGGGCCACTTCCCAGCCTTGCGGACCAACGCCCAAAATAGGTCGTTCCGCATTTATATATTCAAAGAATTTTCCAGGAATAATCCCTTTTGTTTCTTCGCTATCTATTTCTACCAACAATAATACTTGTGAACTTTGTTGCCGTTCAATCGCTTTTTTATGCGATACATACCCTACCAAGTGAACATAAGGCTGCAAACCGTGATTTTGGATAGATTCCAGTACATCCCTACTTACTACGCCGATCAACTCCAGCTTCAGTTCTTTCTTAAAGTCCGCATTCTCCTCAGTAAGTTCCTTTAAAGCCTTCCATAGAACTATTGGATTTCTACCAGTTAACAGTGAACCTATATGTGCTATGGTAAAGGTGTCGTCTAATTTATCGGAAGAACCCTTAGCCCTGTCAAACCCATTTGTTATGACGGTAATAGGTTTGTTGGTAATCTTGGAAAATTCTTTTTTGGTTATTTTGCTTGTTACTATAATGGAATCTGCCTTGTTCAACACCATGGATTCCAAGTGTAGGTGCTTCCTTTGCGAGCTTTTGGTTAATTTTAGCTTTTTATGATACCCAATGGAGGTCCATGGATCCCTGAAATCAGCTATCCATTGTATTGTATTCTTGGCCCTAAGCTCCATCCCGATAAGATGGACACTATGTGGAGGGCCGGTAGTAATTATTGTTTGTATGCCCTCTTTTTCTATTATTTGCTGTAAATACTTGACGGATGGCTTTACCCAAAATTTCCTTGCATCGGGTATAAAAAGATTTCCACGGATCCATAAAAATACTTTTTCCAACAACGATTGATCTGTTGTCTGGATAATTCCTGAACTGATTCTTTTGGTTTTCTTTTTGGAAAAAATACTTGCCAACTGATAGGGTTCAAAAATTTTCTGTTTGTAAATCTTTATCCCATCTGGAATTTCATTCTCAAAAGTAGTATCAGTGATTGGATATTCCGGGTTCTCAGGGACATACACCAACGGCTCCACATCAAAATCCCTTAGGTATTTTACAAATTTCAACCACCGCTGTACGCCAGGCCCCCCAGCAGGAGGCCAATAATAAGTGATGATGAGGGCCTTTTTCATTACGAATCTTCCTTTTTACGGAAATTCCATAAAGAAAAGCCGATACCACCAAGGACAAAAAGACCTAAAAGTACGGAGCTGGCCAAAGTAATGGTGCCTCCGGTTGTAATCACTTCTGGTTCAAATTTAAATTCTACTTTATGGTTTCCTGCAGGTACCTCCATGGCCCTTAGGATATAATTCACTTTAAAATGTGGTGCTTTGATACCATCTATATAGGCATTCCACCCTTTGGCATAGTACATCTCAGAAAAAACAGCCAAGGCATCCTGGGTGTTTATAGACCTATAGGTCAAATGATTGGGTCTGTAATCCGACAATTTAATGGTCGCCGTTGAATCCTTTTGAAAGGAAAGGGCTTTGATATTTGGAAAGTCATTGGTATTGATGACCGCCTCATTCACAACTTCCAGACTGTCCAATGCTTGAATTTCCTGATTGGCATTTGTTACGGGAAGCAATCTATTTATAAACCAGGCATTTCCAGTGGCATAAGGATTTAAAGCCGGGTAATCTCTTCCCTCTTCGTCTTGCTGAACCACATATTTAACGTTCAGCATATTCAAGACGCGCATATTGTTCTTGTATACATGAAAATCAAATAAATCCTGCAATGCTGCTGGTTTTGCTGCGTGATAACCCCCAATGGATTGGTGAAAATAGGATGTTCTTGCACCGTTTAAACCTTCAGATGGGTCATATACTCTAAAAACTCCTGGGTCTTTAGCTATTTGTTTGTCCATAGCGGTTTCTTGAAAAGGCTCTTCCATTTGTCTCGCCCTAACAAAATCACTCTCGTTTACATATCTAAGATCAATTCCTACCAAGTCAAAGACCAACAGTAACCCCAACGCCAACGCCAATAAATTTTCTTTGATTCGCTCCTTGATATAAAGCCATAGTGCTACTGCGGCCAAAAGGACATATACCAGAGACCTGATAAGATCACTGATATAAACGGATTCCCTGTCCAACTGAATCATGGTCATGATTTCGTCACCAAAGTATTTTCTGTAGGTATCATCGCTTTGCCCCACAAAATCGAACGTTCCCTTAAATAAGAACAGTAGGATCACAAAGCCTAAAACAATTAAAACAGAAATCTTTAGGGCATTCAATTTTTTACTCTTCTCCAAAGAAGGCTTAAAAATTTCCACCAAGGCCAATACGGCCAAAATAGGCGCACACAATTCCAGTATCACCTGTATGGACGATACGGCCCTGAACTTATCATATAGAGGAAAAAAGTCGATCATGAAGTCGGTCAACAGTCCAAAATTCTTGCCCCATGATAGTAATAGCGCCATTAAGGTCCCTCCTACCAACCACCATTTGACCCTACCCTTTACCAAGAAAATCCCTAATATAAAAAGGAAGAATACAATGGCCCCTATATAGGCCGGTGCGGCCACAATTGGCTGGTCTCCCCAGTAAAGCGGTAACCCGCTGGTAAATTCAAGGGCCTTGGACCTTGATAGGTCTTGATTGGTCAAATAGGTATAAGCGTTGGAATCTGTTCCTAAATTTTCACTATTGGATCCCCCAAACAACCTGGGAACAAATAAATTCATCGATTCCGCAATGCCATAACTGTATTGGGTAATATACTCCTTGTCTAACCCGCTGGTATTAACTTTTGGGGATCCATCTGGATTTATGGTAAGTTCCGTTTTACCTCTGGTACTCCAATCCGCATACTCCTTGGTAGCCATAAGACTAGTAGCATTTACAAGAATTCCCAATAATACAGCGCCTACCAAAATACCTACTGAAACAAAGAAATTCTTGAAGGTTTTATTTCGAATCGCATCAATAAGATAAGTAATGCCCACAACTACTACCAACAACATAAAATAATAGGTCATTTGATAGTGGTTGGCACTTACCTCCAATGCCATTGCCAGGGCCGTAAGAATGAAACCCCAAATATATTTTGTTCTAAAAGTCAGGATAATTCCCGCAAGAATAAGTGGCAGGTAGCCAATGGCATGTGCTTTTGCATTATGGCCCACTCCCAAAATAATGATCAGGTAGGTAGAAAATCCAAATGCCAATGCACCTAATGCTGCCAGTCGATAATCCACCTTCATGCAACACAAGAGAATATAGAAGCCAATAAAATACAAGAATAGGTAATCCGCTGGCCTAGGTAAGAATCGGATGAGTGCATCAAATTGCTTTACATAATTGTGCGGATAGTTGGCCCCCAATTGGTACGTTGGCATCCCGCCAAAGGCACTATTGGTCCAATAGGGTTCTACCCCATTGGTGTTTCTAAAATCGGCCTGTTCCTTGGCCATTCCAGTATACTGGGCAATATCAGATTGAAAGATCTTCTTACCTTGCAATACTGGGTGGAAGTATGCCAAAGAAGCTACAATAAATAAAACAAGAACAAAGAAATGTATAAATAGCGCTTTAATGCGGGTTTTCATGGTTGGTTGTTGTGGTATTAATTAATCAATTTCCTCAAAATCTATGTATTCTCCAACTTTATTGGAAGATGTTGATGAGGTGCCATCTTTTTTATCAATGATGACCTCCCCTTCTTTCTCCTCCTCAGGTGCAGGCTGTTTGGGAATACCGCCAAACTTTTCCTTGAAATGCTGCTCCATTTTTTTTGCAGCATATCTCAATATTCTCGGACCGAACCATTTCGCCAATATTTTAAGAAAAAAATATACTAACAGAATGATTAATACCGTTCTTAACAAACCCATATTATTTCAAAAATTTATATCAAAAATACAATTCTAACGTTGTATAAATAGTGAAAAAGTCATAAAATAATAATAAAAACATGCCTTTAATTAACCCCTTAACAATGAAATATCCCCTAATAGTAGTCCTAACATTATTTTTCCTTTTGCCCATATCGATGAATTCCCAATATACTGATGTTATAAATTCCAATAGACCGGGGCAATCTGTTAGCGCTTATGCCGTTGGCAAAAATGTGGTCCAAGCCGAAATAGGCATTACCATGCAAAAGGACGAACATGCTAAATTGTTTACCGAATCGGATTTTTTAGGAGCCGATATAGCCTTGCGGTATGGACTGTTTTTTGAACAATTGGAAATTTATTATGAAGGATCCTATGTGAAGGAAGACATCATCTACACTAGACAAGACCTTGAGGCCACGAGAAAAGATTTCACAAGAAATAGATTGGGACTAAAATACTTGCTATACGATCCTTTTAAAAACCCTGAAAACAATAAACCCAACCTTTACAGCTGGAAAGCCAATCATGGTTTTAAACTAAAAAATTTGATCCCGGCCATTTCGGTCTATGCGGGTGCCAATTTTGTTTTGGGAGAAAATCCTTATTATTCAGGAGATCCAATAGTTTCGCCCCGCGTCATGTTAGCGACCCAAAGTCGTTTGTCCTCTAGGTTTGTACTTATTTCCAATATCGCCTATGATAGGATTGGAACAGATTTTCCTGAAATGAGTTATATTATTTCTGTATCCCATGCCTTGGGCAATCCCAAATGGAGCGTATTTCTTGAGCACCAGGGAATTAAAAGTGATCGCTATGCCGATGCGATAGTAAGAACGGGTGTAGCCTACCTGTTCAATGAGAATTTTCAAGCAGACCTCAATATAGCCACAAATTTTAAAGACACCCCGTCCAAACAATTTGGAACCATAGGCTTTTCCTACCGATTGGATATGCACCGCGATGAACTGATGCCCATAGAGGACCAAAAGGACGGAGAAAATGGAAAAATAAATTCCAACAGCATGAAAAAATCCAAAAAGAATAAGAAAAAGAAGAATGATGAAATTGACTTCTAGTTAAATAGGGAAGACAATGATAGGACGATCATCAATTATCGCCAATTATTGAAATGGCATTTTATTCTATTGATTAATATTACTAATATTGACGATAGAAAACATAAAAGATGATTACGATAAAAGAAGCTATCTCTAAAACTGATTTAAAGAAGTTTGTAACCTTTCCTTTTTCACTTTATAAAGATTCCCCTTATTGGGTACCCCCTATTATCGCTGACGAACTAGCTTCTTTCGATAAAAGTAATAACCCGGTTTTCAAGGATGCTGAGGCATGGTTCTATTTGGCCTACAACGGGGATCAACTCGTTGGTCGCGTGGCAGCCATTATCAATAAAATAGAGATCAACCAGCAAAAAGTTAGTAAAATGCGCTTTGGATGGTTTGATTTCATCGATGATTTTGAGGTATCAGGAGCATTACTTGCTAAAGTAGCAGAAATAGGAAAGGAATATCAACTAGAATATATGGAAGGTCCAGTGGGCTTCTCCAATATGGATAAAGTAGGGGTATTGACGGAAGGATTTGAACATATCGGTACCATGATCACCTGGTACAACCATCCTTATTACGTAAACCATTACGAGCATTTCGGTTTTGTAAAAGAAAAGGAGTATGCAGAAAATAAATTCCCATTTATAAATGCGGACCCCAAATTTTTTGAAAAGGCCAATGAATTGGTCAAGCGGCGATACGGCG
This sequence comes from Psychroserpens sp., assembly GCA_047612485.1. GTDB lineage: Bacteria > Bacteroidota > Bacteroidia > Flavobacteriales > Flavobacteriaceae > Sediminicola. The sequence continues at coordinate 18,874 of JBLGAT010000010.1, read as the reverse complement.
TAAAGGCCATTAATTTTACCAAGACAAAAGAGGTAATGCCCATGGCCGATAAGATGTTCGATCTTTTTAATGCAAGCTATGCCAAGCTTTCGTCCTTTGTACCCATCACAGATATTCAAAAAGCATATTTCAAAAAAAAATATATCAGTTTCATTAATCCGGAATACATCAAATTTGTAGTGGATAAGGATGATAACCTTATAGCTTTCAGTATTGTAATGCCCTCTTTTTCAGAGGCCCTGCAAAAAGCCAAAGGAAAACTGTTCCCTTTCGGCTTTTATCATTTACTTAGGGCAAAAAAACAGAGTAAGGATGTAACCTTCTATTTGATTGGAGTACACCCCGAATATCAAAATAAAGGGGTAACAGCGGTAATTTTTAGTGAATATCATAAAACCTTCTCAGAAAAGGGAATTGAATATTGTTATAGAACCCCTGAATTGGAAGATAATGTCGCCATACGCCAACTTTGGAAACACTTTGATCCACAAATATACAAGCGACGTAAAACCTTTAGGAAGAACTTGAAATAGGAATAACAACAAATAAAAAATCCCATATTAAAAAATATGGGATTTTTTATATCTCAAGCTTTCGGTTATTCGCCCATTGCTGCTGAAACTGCTGCCGATAGTCTTTTATAGGTTCCATTTTCCAATCGTTCACGGATAACGGAAAAGGCCTCCAATGTTTCGCTGATATCCTCCAAGGTATGTGTTGCCGTTGGTATCATTCTCAACAGGATCAATCCTTTTGGAATGACCGGATATACAACTATAGAACAGAAAACGCTATAGTTTTCCCTTAGATCCTTTACCAAGGCCATGGCCTCAGGAATACTACCGTTTAAATATACTGGGGTCACACAACTGGTTGTGGTCCCTATATCAAAACCTCTTTCTTTAAGTCCGTTTTGAAGTGCGTCCACATTTTCCCAGAGCTTGGCTTTAAGTTCTGGCATGGTACGCAACATATCCAAACGTTTCAATGCCCCTTTCACGTAGATCATTGGCAATGATTTTGCGAACATCTGTGAACGTAGGTTGTATTTTAAGTAATCGATGACCTCTTTGTCTGCAGCCAAGAATGCTCCTATACCAGCCATTGATTTAGCAAAGGTGGCGAAATAGACATCTATCCCATCCTGTATTCCTTGCTCCTCACCTGCACCTGCACCAGTAGCACCCAAAGTTCCGAATCCGTGGGCATCATCCACTAAAAATCTGAAATTATATTTTTTCTTAAGGGCAACAATTTCTTTAAGTTTCCCTTGTTCCCCACGCATGCCAAATACACCCTCAGAGATAACTAAAATACCTCCTCCGGTCTGTTCTGCCATTTTTGTGGCTCGATCCAAGTTCTTTTCAAGACTTTCAATATCATTGTGCTTAAAGGTAAAACGTTTACCCATGTGTAGCCTCACCCCGTCTATAATACAGGCATGCGCATCCACATCGTATACAATGATATCGTCTTTAGAAACCAAAGCGTCAATAGTTGACAATATGCCCTGATATCCAAAATTTAGTAAATAAGCAGATTGCTTGTTCACAAAAGCAGCTAATTCTTGCTCCAATTGCTCATGAAAATCGGTATGGCCACTCATCATCCTTGCACCCATAGGAAAAGCTGCACCATATTCCGCTGCTGTTTCACCATCTACCTTTTTTACTTCAGGCCTGTTTGCCAGACCTAAGTAATCATTGATACTCCAGGTAATTACTTCCTTTCCTCGAAATTTCATTCTGTTGGAAATAGGTCCTTCCAGTTTAGGAAAAACAAAATATCCTTCTGCTTGGGAGGCCCACTTACCTAGTGGCCCCTTATTGTCAATTATTCTATCAAATAAGTCTCTCATTTAGACTGCTTGGTTTAGATGGCAAAAGTATAGATTTTTAATAAGGATTCATAATTATTTTCAGGAATCAACAAAAAAGCAACGACTTGAACAGTCATTGCTTTTATTTGAGCCCAATATTATGGCCTTATTTTATGTATTGTATTTCTTGTGGTTCGGATTCATGTTTAGTATCAAAGAAACCTTGGTCCTCCATCCATTGGTCACTGTATATTTTACTCATGTACCTTGAACCATGGTCTGGAAAGATTACTACAACATTACTGTCTTTGCCAAATTCCCCTTCTTCGTCCAATTGTTTCACTGCTTGCATAACCGCCCCACTTGTATATCCTACGAACATGCCTTCAGTTCTAGATATTTCCCTGGCAGTATGGGCACTCTCCTCATCAGTTACCTTGATGAATTTATCAATAACATCAAAATTGGTAGCGGATGGAATTAAATTTTTACCCAAACCTTCAATTCTGTAAGGGTAAATTTCATTGGCATCAAATTCTCTGGTCTCATGATATTTTTTCAATACTGATCCAAAGGCATCCACGCCAATTATTTTTATATTCGGATTTTTTTCTTTTAAATAACTTGCGGTACCCGAAATGGTACCACCTGTTCCACTACTGGCAACCAAATGGGTAATATGGCCATTGGTCTGGTTCCAAATTTCTGGACCCGTACTGCGATAATGGGCTTCGGCATTTAATTCGTTAAAATATTGGTTGATATAAATGGAACCCTTTACCTCGTTATGCAATCTTTTAGCCACTTCATAATAGGATCTTGGGTCATCAGCACTTACATGGGCAGGGCACACGTAAACTTTAGCACCCATAGACCGTAGCATATCTATTTTATCTTTGGACGACTTTGAGCTTACCGCAAGAATACATTCATAGCCTTTAATGATACTCACCATGGCGATACTGAAGCCAGTATTCCCTGAAGTAGTTTCTATAATGATACTGTCCTTTGTAAGGATACCCTTTCTTTCGGCATCCTCAATAATATAAGCGGCTACTCTGTCCTTTGAAGAATGCCCTGGATTAAATGCTTCTACTTTTGCATAAAAGTTGCCTGTAAGACCATTTGCTATTTTATTTAGTTTGATGAGAGGGGTGTTTCCTATGAGTTCTAGGACGTTGTTGTAAGCGTTTATCTTATTTTCCATAAAGGTTTTCTAAGTTAGAAACTATTAATCTTTTGATAGTAGTTTAATAAAGTTTCATTGGCAAAATTAATTTTTTTTTTGAGACTAATCAATTTTACCCTCTAAATCTAATAAAAAAGCATATTCCTTTGCTACTTCCTTAAGGGACTCAAATCGCCCTGAAGCACCACCGTGACCCGCTTCCATGTTAATATCCAACAATAATAAATTATTGTCCGTTTTATGTGTCCTAAGCTTGGCAACCCACTTGGCAGGTTCCCAATATTGCACTTGGGAATCATGTAACCCTGTAATTACGTACATATTGGGATAATCATGAGTGGTAACATTATCGTATGGGGAGTATGATTTTATATACTCGTAATATTCCTTTTCATTCGGATTTCCCCATTCGTCATACTCTCCTGTGGTTAAAGGTATGGATTCGTCCAACATTGTTGTGACCACATCAACGAAGGGTACAGCTGCAATGACCCCGTTATATAATTCCGGTGCCATGTTCACTATTGCACCCATGAGCAAACCTCCTGCCGAGCCACCTTCGGCATAAAGATGTTCCTTGCTGGTAAACTTATTGGCAATTAAAAATTTAGAGGCATCAATAAAATCTGTAAACGTATTTTTTTTCTTCAACAATTTTCCATCCTCGTACCATTTTCTTCCAAGATACTCCCCTCCCCTGGCGTGTACAATGGTATAAATAAAGCCTCTATCCAAAAGACTCAAGCGTACCGTTGAGAACGATGGGTCCAAAGTATACCCATACGAGGCATAGGCGTATTGCAATAAGGGACTGGTGCCATCTAACTTGGTATCCTTATGGTAAACCATAGAAATTGGAATTTTAAGCCCGTCTTGAGCCGTGGCCCAAACCCGTTTAGACCTGTAATTCTCCTTATCGAAATTTCCTCCGAGAACCTCCTGTTCTTTTTTGACCACTTTTTCCTTGGTCCTCATATTAAAGTCAATGATAGAACTAGGAGTGGTGAGAGCGTTGTATCCGTATCTTACAATTTCGGTATCAAAATCTGGATTGGTACTGACATAAGCGGTATAGGTTTCATTATCAAAAGGCAAATAGTAGGTTTCGCTATTGTCCCATCTGGTAATCTTTAATTGATTTAGCCCATTTTCACGTTCCGACAATATGTAATAGTCCTTAAAAATATCAACATCTTCCAAAAGTACATTTTCCCTGTGGGAAATAAACTCCTTCCAATTATTGGAAGTTGTATTCTGCTCGTCCACAATCATCAATTTGAAATTGGTGGCCCCATCTTTATTGGTCATCACATAAAAGTAATTGTCATAATGGGCAATGGAATATTCCAATCCTCTTTCCCTTGAAGAGAACATCTTAAATTCAGCAACTGGGTTGTCGGCCTCAAGAAATTGGTATTCAGAAGTTAGAGTACTCGCGGAACCTATGATAATGTATTTCTTTGATTTTGATTTGTAAACATAAGTGTTGAAGGTTTCATCGTCCTCATGAAACACGAGCACATCATTTTCGGAAGGAGTTCCAAGTATGTGCCTATAAATTTTATCCGAACGAAGGGTAATGGGGTCCTTCTTTGCATAAAACAAGGTTTTATTGTCATTTGCCCAAACAGCGCCACCCGTGGTATTTTCAATTTTATCGGGATATATTTCCCCAGTTTTTAAGTTTTTCACCTGCAGGTGGTATTGTCTTCTGGAAACGGTGTCCACACCAAAGGCAGCAAGGTTATTATTGGTGCTTATGGCCAATCCCCCCAAACTAAAATAATCGTGCCCTGCCGCCAAAAGGTTACAGTCGAACATAATTTCTTCGGGAGCGTCCTCCGCACCTTTTCGTCTGGCATATATGGGATAATCCCTATCCTTTTCATATCTGGTAAAATACCAATATCCATTCTGCTTAAAGGGCACCGAAGAATCATCTTCCTTGATTCGGGATTTCATTTCCTCAAAAAGGGTGGTTTGAAATTCTTTCGTATGCGCGGTCTGTTCATGGTAATATGTATTTTCCTGTTCCAAGTAGGCAATCACCTCAGGGTTTTCCCTATCGTTAAACCAATAATAATCATCAATCCTAACATCCCCATGCTTTACAAGTTCTGTTGGAATTTTCTTTGCGATTGGAGCTTTTATTTCCACCATTTCCTTTCTGTTATTTTGACAAGAAGCTGCAAAGCTAATACTTAATAAAAAAAATAATTCCTTTTTTCCCAAGAGTCTTTTAAAAATCATGATTGTCAGGACAATTTAGTAATTTTGAGTACGAATAAAAAAAACGAAATTATGTTTGGAGATTTAATGGGAATGATGGGGAAATTAAAAGAAACCCAAGAAAAGGTAAAAGCCACCAAGGAAAGATTGAACCATGTTTCCCTAGAGGAGAAATCATCGGATGACCTTTTAAAAGTAACCATCACTGCCAATAGAAAAATCAGGGCCATTAACATTGATGACAGTTTACTTAAGGACAAGGAACAATTGGAAGACTATCTTATTCTTACCTTGAACAAGGCAATAGAAAAGGCCACGGAAGTAAACGAAGCTGAGCTTGCGGCGGTAGCAAAAGAAGGAATGCCCAATATTCCTGGCATGGATGCTTTCCTTAAATAAGTATCATTACCTTCATGCAACCAAAAAAAATATATATGAAGTGTTTCATAGTCCTTTTTATGTTGCCTTTTTTTATAGGGGCCCAAGAAAATACTTCTATTTTTGAACAAGGATATTGGAAAACCGATTATGACAGTGCCCTGGAAACTGCCAAAAGGGATAAACAAAATATTTTGGTATACTTTACGGGCAGTGATTGGTGTCCGCCCTGTAAAATGCTCAAAAAAGATTTTTTCGAGACTTCAGAGTTTAAGATACTTTCCAATAACTATGTTCTCTTGTATATAGATATCCCAAGGAGCAGCAATTCCATTTCTAAGTCCCAAATGGCTCATAACAAACAATTATTGCCAAAATTGAATAAGAAAGGAGTGTTTCCGCTCATTAAAATAATAAACTCTCGTGGGGAAGTACTTGACGAACTTTCTGGGTACCGCATGAACGGAGATATACAGCCATACGTTGCCTTAATGAATACGTATAATTAAACGTTTGACTACCGAGTACATGTATCTTTTGGAACGTTTTGCCAAAAAGTATTTTGGTTTCAAATAAAAGAAGACAGCTAAAAGTTTAGTATTTTTAATAAATAGCCAAATCGTTTATGATAGAGATTAAAAAACATAATGAAAACACCTACCGATTTAGGGTAAACACTTCGGCTGGAAATACAATTTTGGAAAGTATTGATTTTTCAAATTTGGAGGATATTAAAAAATCGGTTGCATATCTGCAGGCATCCATTAATGAAAGAAAAATTTTTGAACGCAAAACAGATCACAGCGGCAAGTTTCTATTCCAGTTAAAAAACAAGGAGGGCCAGTTGATTGGTTCCAGTCAATTTTATAGTTCCGAGGCCGGAATGGAAAACGGCATCAAAAATTTGATAACCTATTTCGATACCATTTCCAATATGCCAGAACTATAAGCTTTTTAATATCTTTAGAAACTCCACGTGTTGATCATCGGAATAATCCAGATGAGTTACAATTCGCAATTTTCCTTGCCCCATTCCAATTAAATGCACATTTCTATCCTTTAATTTTTGTACAAAAGTTTCGGCGCTCATATGGGCCTCATCGATCTCAAAAATTATGATATTCGTTTCAATGGGTTCTACCTTTTTAATAAATGATAAAAGGTTGAGCAATGCACCAATGTCATTGGCTTTTTTGTGGTCTTCGGCCAAACGCTCCAACTGATGGTCCAGTGCATAGATCCCAGCCGCCGCTAAAAAACCAGCCTGTCTCATCCCACCCCCCAATACTTTGCGCACCCGAAGGGCTTTATGAATCAGTGATGCGTCGCCCACCAAAACGGAGCCGACAGGACATCCCAACCCTTTGCTAAGACAAACACTAATAGTATCGAACAATTCCCCATATTGTTTAGGGGTTTCATTTTTTGCGACCAAAGCATTCCATAACCTGGCGCCATCCAAGTGATAGGCAAGTCCGTGGGCATCACATACCTTTCTGATCTTCCGTAATTCTTCAAAATCCCAACAGGCTCCACCACCCTTATTGGTGGTATTCTCAACGCATACCAAAGAAGTCAAGGGACTGTGATAAAAATCTGGAGGATTAATAGAGGCTTCCACTTGAGCAGCCGTCATCATACCCCTATGGCCGTCTACCAATTTACAGGATACCCCACTGTTAAAACTAATGCCCCCGCCCTCGTAATTATAGACATGGGCAAATTTATCGCAGATTAACTGTTCCGCAGGCTGTGTGTGCAACTTTATGGCCGCTTGGTTGGTCATGGTGCCACTGGGAAAGTAAAGGGCTGCTTCCTTCCCAAACATGGCCGCTACCTTTTCTTCCAAGGCATTGACGGAGGGATCCGCCTTAAAAACATCATCCCCTACTTTTGCTGACATCATCGCATCCAACATTCCCGGTGTAGGTTTTGTGACCGTATCACTTATCAAATTTATTTCCAAAATATAGTTATAATTTTAATTTGTATACTCCAAACAATCCATACCTATGGGTGATCCATCGGGGATAGCCTGACTTGGAATCACTTTGAATTGTTCTGGATGGTTGTAGAAATCATCAATTCTGCGAACCATTTCCCTACTGATCGCATCCCTGGATTTAGAGACCAATTCTGATTTAATATCCATCAATTTGTTACTTGCAATGGCATTCACTTGTGGGTGTACCTTATCGTGTGCAGCCAGATTCATGATATGGAACAATACCCTAAAATTGATGGATTGTTGCACTTCATTTATATAAGGGTCCTTCGGGCTATAAAATATGGTGCCCTTTACCAAAACGTCCAATACTTCCTGTAATCCCAAATTGGTAGGCTCTAAACTTTTTTGTTGAATAAGTCGCGATGCCCGTTCGGGATGCAATACTAGTTTCAATGTCATATCCGCGGCCGTCTCAGGTGCCGATAAGGCATCAAAAGAAACACCTGTTTTTCCCTTAAAAGATTCCCTTGTCCTATTATAGCCAATGGCCCTTGGGGGAAATAAAGACAATTTCCCTTTAGGTATTGCTATAACTTGGGCATCCATAGTTTTTAAGATACTCATTAGGGCATTTTCCTGTAAATTTCGATCTACAGTTTGTACCGTTAGTTGGCCATCACCTTTAACCGTATAATTATAATCCAAACCGCCTATGACCTTTGCAACAGCTTCTGTCTGATACCTATGGAAGAAATATAAGGGCACAAAAACATCCTCTAATACAGAATTGGGCTCGTTCGTTCTTATATTATCCATTGAAAAATTGTTTATGGCTACCTTTCTGACTTCCAACATATCTATGAGTTCATCACTTGCTGCTTTTCCATTGTCCCACAAATGCCCTAAAACATGGGCCCCGCCTTCCGGTCTTGCATCCGAATCCGAAATGTATCGCAAGCCCTTATTTTGTGCATCGGTCATTATGGCATTGAGCGCCTCCCTTTCGTTACTGTCATCCGGTAATTGGGAATAAGAATAAGCTACTATAACCTTATCCCACGCGCCAATCCCGGTAGCGTAGGCTTTGGAAAAATCTATTTCTCCATTTTTTACCGAAAATTGCGGGTGTGGATAATCCATTACCGAGGCCCTATCATTGGTACTTGCAGCAAAATTATGTGCAAAACCAAGGGTGTGGCCAATCTCATGTGCCGATAACTGCCTAATTCTAGCCAATGACAGTTCCAAAAGCTCTTGATAATTGTCATCACGTTCTGCGAATGGCTTGTTCATCAACGCCTGGGCTATTAAAAAATCCTGCCTAATGCGCAAGCTCCCCAAACTTACGTGCCCCTTCATAATTTCTCCCGTCCTGGGATCGGTAATGCTACTTCCATAACTCCACCCCCTAGTAGACCTATGCACCCATTGGATCACATTATAACGGACATCCAAAGGGTCGGCATCATCTGGGAGTATTTTCAATTGAAAAGCATCTTTAAAGCCAATGGCTTCAAAGGCTTGGTTCCACCATTTACCACCTTCCAATAGCGCAGATCGTACGGGCTCAGGGGTACCGTTGTCCAAATAATAGATAATGGGTTCCACAGCCTCACTCACGGCCGCTGAGGGATCTTTTTTCTCCAAGCGGTGGCGCGTGACAAACTGTTTTAATATGGGCTCTTGAACCGGGGTGGCGTAATCGTAATATGAAAAGGGATAGGAGCCACTTCTGGGATCGAATTCCCTTTTTTTATATCCATTGTCCGGCAATTCTATAAATGAATGATGCTGGGATACCGTTACTATCTTGGTATTGGGGGTGACGTCTTCCAAGAGTTTGGCTTTTTCCGCTACTACTCCTGTAAAGGTTAAAATAATATCCATCTCCACATTTTTAGGGAATGCCCTTGTGCGTTCCAGGTCAATGGCACTTTTGCTTTTATCCAAACTATAATTCCCTTGTTTCTTCTCCTTTAGCTTTAAAGCGACCCCATGAACGTCCTGCATCAAAAAATCGGTCATGTCAATGATAAAACGTCCCTCTTTTTCCTCTTCAATTTTAAATCCAAACAATACGGATTTGGCAAATGCTTGCTCTATTGATTTTTTCTCCAAGGCATTCTCCGTTATGGCCCTATATTTTAAATTGGGCTGTACCAAGAGCAGTTTATTGCCAGCCCTTTTAAAGTAGACCACTTGTTCATTTCCCAATTGACCTCGGTCCAGACCCAAGTCATTGCTCCCAATTCCGCTACTAAGGGAATATACATATAGGAATTCTTTGTTCAGATCAGAAACCTCCATGAACACCTTATCATTACCTTGATCATAGTAGAAGGAAAAGAGGCCTTCATACTTCTTGAAACTTTTACTTTTTTCGGAAAATTGTGCAGTTGATAGGGTTGTCGCGATAAGGAAGACAACAGTAATCTTAAAAAGGTATTTCATAGTACTAATAATTGAAGTTCTAAATTTATGTAAAATGGTTCAAACATTATTATCTCTTGGTATTTTTATGTTGATATTCCTTAATTCATAAAATTCATATACACATATTATGTAAAAGGTAATTATGTAGGTAATCTAATTAATTAATATATCCAATTGACTAAAATGGAGTATCTTATTGAAAATTTGGTATATGATCTCGAATATAAAAAAACCCATTTTCTCCTCTTATATTAACAACCCTGACCTCTTTGATGAAGTTTTTGACACCCTTGGTACTACCAAAAATGTTTATCAAAAGTTGTTTGACCTTTATGGAAACCACTCCATCAATGATTATGTACAATTGAACAACAAGGCCAAGTCATCCTTTTTTAATCAAGGGATTACATTTCAAGTCTATGGGGATCATGACACAAAGGAGAAAATATTTCCATTTGATCTTTTTCCAAGAATCATAGATCCTGATGAGTGGGATATAATAGAACGGGGTGCCATTCAAAGGAGTAAAGCTTTAAATCTTTTTTTATGGGATATCTACCACGATAAAAAAATCATCAAAGATGGGATCGTGCCATTGGATCTTATCAGTTCTTCTGTAAATTACCTGCACCAAATGATCGGGGTTGATCCACCTGGAGGAGTTTACAACCACATCTCTGGTACGGATATCATAAAACATTCCGATGGCCAATATTATGTATTGGAAGATAATATCAGGTGCCCTTCAGGAGTAAGTTATGTAATATGCAACCGAACCGCCCTTAAACGGGCCCTATTTGGGGTGTTCAACCATTATAGAACCCATACTGTTACCAACTATGCCGAAAACCTGCTTGAAATACTGGAAAGTGTAAAGCCTCAAGGAGTAGATGTTCCCAACTGTGTGGTGATTACCCCTGGGATGTACAATTCAGCTTATTATGAGCATTCCTATCTAGCAAAAGCAATGGGTGTTGAATTGGTGGAAGGACGTGACCTGTTCGTGGAAAATGATTTTGTATACATGAAGACCATTCGCGGGCCCATCAAAGTAGATGTGATCTACAGAAGGGTAGATGACCAATTTCTGGATCCTCTTGAATTTAGGGCAGATTCCTCCCTTGGGGTCCCAGGCCTTTTTGCAGCCTATATAAAAGGGAATGTTTGTTTGGCTAATGCTCCTGGAACTGGAGTCGCAGATGATAAGGCGGTGTATACCTATATGCCCCAGATCATTAAGTATTATTTGGATGAAGAACCTATACTGAACAATGTGCACACCTATCACTGTAGTCGACCCGATGAACTAAAATATGTTTTGGAACACATCCATGAACTGGTGATAAAGCCCGTAGATGAAGCCGGTGGTTATGGTATCTCCATTGGCAATAGGCTTACCAAAGAGGAAATTAAAGAAGTACAGGCACAAATTAAGGAACATCCAAGAAAGTATATTGCCCAACCCATAATGTCCCTTTCCGTTCACCCAACCTATATCGATGATACTGAATCGTTTGAGCAACGACATGTGGATCTAAGAACATTTACTTTATTGGGCAACAAAAAAGAGTTTGTGCTAAAGGGAGGACTTTCAAGAGTTGCGCTTAAGAAAGGAAATCTAATTGTAAATTCTTCACAAGGAGGAGGATCCAAGGACACCTGGGTATTAAAAAAATAAAATCATTATATGTTAGCTAGAGTTGCGAATAACCTTTTCTGGATGGGGCGTTACATAGAGCGCTCAGAACACTTGGCCAGATACTTAAATGTTAATTATTTTTCCTCCTTGGATGCACCCAACGAGCTATCACAGTCCAGACAGTTCGTACTGCGGTCCATGATGTTCTTTGTTGGTGAACCCATCCAGGATAAATCAGTGGTGTTGGAAGAGGAGGACGTTCTTTATAATATTGGACTCAATCCCGATATGCCCTACTCCATCATAAATAACGTGAAATTTGCAAGGGAAAATGCAAATAGTGCCCGAGATTTAATTTCCACAGAACTATATGAGGCCATCAACAAGTTCTACCATTTTGTAATCAATTATTGCAAGGACGATTTCAAAAAAAAGGGGTTGTACGATTTCACCATGAACATTGCGGAAATGACCGCTATTTTGAGGGGTAAGATCAGGGGCACCCTATTACATGACGAGGTATATGCCATTATTATGTTGGGCATTAACTTAGAAAGGGCTACCCAAGTAATTAGAATCATCAATTCTAAATATAATGATGCCTTAGGGGCAAAAGGAAATAACGGGGACCAAATCAGCAATAGCTTTGAATGGATAACCTTATTAAAATGTGTGGAGTCCTACGATATGATGCGGCGGTTTTATAAAAAGACACCCAACAGTATTTGCACTTTGGAATTTTTGATTTTAAACCCCGATTGCCCAAGATCCGTTATCAATAGTATCAACCAAGTGTATAAACATATCAAGGTGCTGGACGAATCAAAGAATCCGGATAAAAATTCGACCGCCTTTTTAATCAGTAAGGTAAAAGGGGAATATGAGTTTAAATATGCAGAAGAAATTGAGGAGGATATTCAAAGTTTTATTGAAAACATTCTCAATAGCTTGGTACACATAAGCAAAAAAATGGAAAATGAATTTTTTAACTATTGATTTATAAAGCATTGACTTACTTTTGTCGACACAATACCATCAGATGTCCTTTGAATATACAGTGACCTACAAGGCAGAAAACAAATATGAAAACCACGTAGAAGATGCTGCCTGGCAATTCTTGATTGTTCCCGAAAATAACGAAACCCAAGAATTGATCGGGATTGCTTTTGAGAACTCCCTCAATGCCAAAATTGAGTATTCCACCAATGGTTTAGGTTTTCAGACCATTAGGGTATCTCCCAAACAAAGTTTCCAAAATATAAACTTCAAGGGCTCTTTTAAATTAACTAAGAAAAGTTATAATCCTTTTGATCATATTCCAATTTTCGTAATAGCAGAAAATTATAAGGAAATACACGGCTTGGATTTTAAGGCGGATTTTGAGCCATATTTGCGTAAAACTCCCTATACAATGCTACCCAAAGCAGTAGAGGAAATTTTTAAATTTGATACCACTGTAAGCATCTTTGAAAATCTACAGCATTTAAATCATTGGGTATACCTATATATTCATTTTAAAACTGGGGTCACCAATGTTGATACTAAATTGGAGGAAGTTCTAAAAAAGAAAGAGGGCGTATGTCAAGATTTTGCCCATCTTTTCTGCGCCCTGGCTAGGGCCAATGAAATTCCCGCACGCTATGTTTCCGGCTATCTTCACCAAGGAATTGGTTATTTCGGGGATTCTCAGATGCACGCATGGGCAGAATGCTTTATTCCCGAGGCAGGGTGGATAGGTTTTGATCCTACTAATGATCTGTTGGTCAACGACAACCATATTAAAGTTGCCCACGGGAAGGATTACAACGATTGTTCCCCTTTGAAAGGCGTTGTTTATGCCCTAGGGAAGAATGAGACCATGCATTCTGTGGAAGTGCAGTCCCAACAATAAATTACCTTTCCCTTTCCATAAAAATCAAAAAAAAGAACCCTATTTTTGGGTCAAATTATAGCAGATGATAACTACAGACCATTATAAGAGTCTCATTGATCGCCTTGGTGCGTTAAGGAGGTATCTTTGACATAGATGCCAAGCTTGTCGAAATAGAAAATGAAGAAGAAAAAACATTGGAACCTGATTTTTGGGACAACCCTCAAAAAGCCCAGGTCCATATGAAATTGATCCAATCCAAAAAACAATGGGTTGATGATTTCAATGAGGCAAAATCCCTTTTAACCGATCTGGAGGTTCTCATAGAATTTCAAAAAGAAGGGGCAATTCCCGAAGAAGAAGTACAACAGCATTACGACAAAATAGTCGATGCTATGGAAAACCTCGAATTCAAGAACATGCTTTCCGATGAAGGGGATGACCTAAGTGCCGTGTTACAGATAACCGCCGGCGCCGGTGGTACAGAAAGTTGCGATTGGGCCGCTATGTTAATGCGTATGTACTTAATGTGGTGCGAAAAAAATGGGTACAAGGTAAAAGAAGTCAATTATCAAGGAGGGGATGTTGCCGGAATAAAGACGGTCACTTTGGAAATTGAGGGCGATTTTGCCTTTGGGTGGCTAAAAGGAGAAAATGGGGTACATAGATTGGTACGTATTTCCCCTTTTGACAGTAATGCCAAAAGGCATACTTCCTTTGCCTCTGTGTATGTGTACCCTTTGGCCGACGATAGCATTGAAATAGATATCAATCCGGCTGACATTTCTTGGGCCTTTGCAAGATCCGGAGGTGCTGGGGGACAAAATGTCAACAAGGTGGAGACAAAAGCTATCCTAACCCACCATCCTACAGGAATTGTGGTCCATAACTCGGAAACAAGATCACAATTGGAAAATAGGGAGAACGCCATGCGTCTTCTTAAATCCCAGTTATACGAAATTGAATTACGTAAAAGACAGGCTGCTCGTAATGAAATTGAGGCATCCAAAATGAAAATAGAATGGGGCTCACAGATTAGAAATTACGTGATGCACCCCTATAAACTTGTAAAGGATGTAAGGACTGGAGAGGAAACAGGAAACATAGATGCCGTTATGGATGGTCAGATCAGCCAATTCTTAAAGGCCTTCCTTATGATGATGGGACAAAAAGAGGAGTCTAATTAGTCTGAAAACAGGTGATTGTTAAATTGGGTGTAAGGAATTTTAAAGCAATTAGACCATTCTCATTCAATATCATAAATGTAGAACGTTAACACATAAGTTATGATCAAAATTTATCATAATCCCAGATGTAGAAAGTCTAGGGAGGCCTTGGATCTATTAAAAGATTCGGGCAAGGAGTTTGAAGTTGTTAAATATTTAGAGGACATACCTACCAAAGAGGAACTTAGGGAGGTCCTAAACTGCCTATCCCTGAATGCAGAAAATTTGGTCCGCAAAAATGAACCTATTTGGAAAGAAAAGTTTAGGGGTAAGCTACTTTCCGAAGAGGACATAATCAATGCAATGATTACCTACCCAAAACTTATAGAAAGACCCATTATAATCCATGGTGATAAAGCCATTATTGGACGACCTCCAGAAAAGGTCAACGAACTGCTCTAAATCATCTAAATTATTTTGTTTAACGTTTCGTTAATATTGCTTAACAAACTTTAACGTCAATTTTTATTTAAGCCGTTTTTGTTGAATGTTATTTAACATACATTTAACCAAAGCGGCTTAAACCTTCTTGTATTTTTGGGCTCTAACCAATCAATAAAGATATGAAGACAAAGAATAATTACATTTTAACGGTATTCATTTTACTCTTTTCAACCTCCTTAATGCAGGCACAATACGGCTATGGCAACAGGAATGGGAATGGGAATGGGAATGGCAATAATAGGTTTGGAAATAGACAGAGCAACATTCCACAAACCCAACAAGCGCCAGAGAAAGTAGAGCCGTTAACGGCAGAGGAAATAGTAGAAACTCAAATGCCGGCCATTGCAGAAGCTTTGGAATTGAACGAATTTGAAAAGGCGGTGATGAGTACTACCCTTGTTAAATATATGCAGCAGCGGATAGAGATTCAAATTCTACAATTGGAGGGCGATAAGGCCAAGGAAGCCTACGAAAAAATTAACATCAACCAAGACTTAGAATTGAAAGCTGGGCTACCGGAAGAAAAATATGAAGCTTTTTTAAATCTTAAGGAAGATGGCATAAGAAAAACAAAACGAAAAAAGAAAAATAAAAACTAAGACGTAAGCCACACTATGAAAAAACTAATACCGTTATTTCTTATTCTTACCACAACCTTAACCTATGGCCAAAGATCACAGAGCTCATCGGAACTTGTTCAAATCACGGGTACAGTCTTGGATAAGGAATATAATGAGCCTTTAGAATATGCTACCTTAATATTACAAAGCGTTAATAATCCTGAAAAGGTTACAGGGGGCATCACGGATATTAATGGAAAGTTTAATGTAGAGACTGAGCCGGGAATGTATAATATCCGATTGGAATATATTTCCTACAATACCTTTCGTTTAGATAACCAAAACATAACATCTTCAAAGGATCTTGGAACTATAAAGTTAGGGATCAACGTAGAACAATTGGAAGCCGTAGAGGTGGTAGGAGAGAAAACTACGGTTGAAATTAGGCTCGACAAAAAAATATACAATATTGGTAAAGATATTACCACTAGTGGTGCTACTGTGAGTGATGCGCTAAATAATGTTCCTTCAGTAAGTGTAGACGTAGAAGGGGCTATAAGCCTTCGAGGGAATGATAACGTACGTATTCTGATTAATGGAAGACCTTCAGCCTTAGCAGGCTTTGGTTCAACAGACGCCTTACGGCAACTTCCTGCAGATGCCATTGATAGAGTAGAGGTAATTACTAGCCCATCCGCAAGATATGATGCAGAGGGTACCGCAGGTATCTTGAATATCATCCTTAAAAAAGAGAAAACTCTTGGCTTTAATGGATCTATCAATACAAGTATAGGGTATCCTGCCGCCAGCCAGATCAGTTCCAATCTTAACCTTCGTACGGATAAATTCAATATTTTTAATACCCTAGGCTATAGCTATAGGAGACCACCAGGAGGAGGATTCTTTGATAATACCTATGCTAACGGAAATTTTGATAGGATAATCGAAGATCGAGATATACAGAGGGAAGACCTTGGATTTAATATGAACATTGGATTGGAATATTTTATTACGGATAAATCTTCTATTACGGGAAGTTATTTTGCACGTATTTCCGATGAAAGCGATGTTACTGAAAATGACAGTAAACGTTTTGTAGGAACGGAGATAGTGAGTAGAACTTTTAGGAGTGAAGACGAAAGCCAGGATGATAAAAGTAATCAGGTTGCCTTAAACTACATCAACAGATTGGACGATGATGGTCAAAAATTAACGGCAGATCTGCAGTATTCATTTGACAAAGAAGATGTTTTCACGGTAATACAAGAGAACAATACGGTTCCCAATACTCAATTACTTGCTCTTGAAAATGTTAATGAGAAAGAAAACCAGAAAGAATTCCTTTTCCAAACAGATTATGTATTGCCCATGGGTGATGCACAATTTGAGGTTGGATATCGTGGAAATTTCGAGGAATCCATCAATGATTACAAATTGGATACTTTAAACCAAAATACAGGTCAGTTTGAAAGAAATCGAAATTTAACCAACGTCTTTACTTATAATGAAAATGTAAACGCCCTTTATAGTCAATATGGTGACAAATTCGGAAAATTCTCTTTTCTTTTAGGAATGCGTTTAGAAAACACCCAATTGAAAGGAAAAGTAGATTCTGAATTTGATCAACAAGCCCTTGAGCAAATAATTGGTGCAGATGTGGACGTGAATTTTGATAAAAATTATTTAGGCCTATTCCCCACCCTGAATTTGATCCTGGAAATTGCCGAACGGGAGAGTATAACCTTAGGATATAATCGTAGGATCAATAGACCTAGGGGATGGTTTATTAACCCATTTCCATCTAGATCTAGTAGAACCAATGTTTTCCAAGGGAATCCAGACTTAGACCCGGCCTATGCAAATGCCTTTGATTTGGGATATTTAAAAAGATGGGATAAATTAACCTTAACATCATCCATTTATTACCAAAGGGAGACCAATTCCTTTGAAAGGGTACAAGAGGAGACTGGAGAGGTTACGGCAGATGGGATTAGAATTATCCGGACCATACCCATCAACCTTTCAACTAACCAAAGGATAGGTGCAGAGGCAGGAGTTCTATATAATCCAAATAAATGGCTCCGCTTGAATGGAAGTTTCAACTTTTTCCAATTTGCAACAGAAGGTTTTTTCAATAATGTAGATTATGGTACTGAGAATACAAGCTGGTTCGCAAGATTTAGCTCTAAAGTATCATTACCTTCAAAAATTGAATGGCAGACTAACGCATTTTACAGTGGGCCAAGTCAAAACGCACAAACAAAAAATGAAGGAATTTTTTCTCTGAACTTAGCCTTTAGCAAAGATATTTTAGAAGATAAGGCTACCTTGGCCTTAAATGTAAGTGATTTATTAAATTCTAGAAAAAGAAGATCTTTTACAGAGACCGACTTTTTTACTTCTGACAGCGAGTTTCAATGGAGACAAAGACAGTTTAATCTCACGTTTGTATATCGTTTCAACCAACCTAAAGAGAAGCAAAATGGCAAACGAAATGGTGGACCAGAAAATGAAGAAAGAGATTACGGAGGGGGAGCCTAATAGTAGCTGTTTTAAATAATTTATAAAAAAAGGAAACCAGTTGGTTTCCTTTTTTTATGCCCAGGAATCTCAAAAACAAAAAGGAAGGTTCTGGATTGTTACAATGAGCAAGGGATTGCCCTTGAATATCTTTATATGACCATTGAAACCAAATTGGCCAACCTACATTTAAATTACTTTTTAGGAATTAAAATATAGGTTAAAAACGGCAAATAAGTTTAAGGGCATAAAACAAAAAAGAAGCCAAAAGGCTTCTTTTTTTATTCGTTGCGTTTCGCTTTTTTGGCGTCGCGTTTTTCTTTCAAGAATTCCAACAATGAACCACCCAACCAATAAGGAATAACAAAGGTCAATAGAAATATCATTAACCAAAATCCAATGGTAAGTATCGTTAAAAATGCTAAGAAACCTAAGTACTGGTCGAATTCAAACATGAGTGATAAATTATAACGTTAACAAAGATACTTTGAAATAGGTATATACTACAAATCAAATTCAAAAAAAATGGAAATAAATTGGCAAAGCAGTACCTTTGTTGGAAACAAAACCACTTTAAAATGAGCTTTAGAATTGAAAAAGACACCATGGGAGAGGTTAA
>JBLGAT010000009.1:0-51418 GCA_047612485.1 Psychroserpens sp. | reverse complement strand
TTTGTGAAAGTGAAAACTCTTCGTATATTTGCGCCCAGATTTTGCGGACAGAACCGCGGTTTTGAAAACATCAAAAAGTATTAAAAATGCCAGGACAAAAAAGAACATATCAGCCGTCAAAGCGTAAGAGAAGGAACAAACATGGTTTTAGAGAACGCATGGCAACAGCGAATGGTAGAAAAGTTCTTGCCAGAAGAAGAGCTAAGGGTAGAAAAAAACTAAGCGTATCTTCAGAGCCAAGACATAAAAAATAATGGTTATATTGTTTTTAAAAATATCAAGGTGTTACTTTTTATAAGTAGCACCTTTTTTTTGTTTATTAAATTTAGACTTAACGCCTTATCCAATGCCAAAAAGAAAAGATTTAAAATCAGTTTTAATTATCGGTTCTGGTCCTATAGTGATCGGACAAGCATGTGAATTTGATTATGCAGGTTCACAGTCCTTACGTTCCCTTCACGAGGATGGAATAGAAACTGTTTTGATCAATAGTAATCCCGCGACAATCATGACAGATCCGTCCATGGCGGATCATATTTATTTAAAGCCATTAAATACGAAGTCATTAATAGAGATCTTAAAGAACCATCCCAATATAGATGCTGTCCTACCTACGATGGGTGGACAAACGGCCCTGAATTTATGTATTGAAGCCGCTGAAAAGGGAATATGGGAAGATTTTGGTGTTGAGATCATCGGTGTGGACATCGATGCCATCAATATCACAGAGGATCGTGAGAAATTTCGTGAGCTTATGCTAAAGATTGGGGTAGGGATGGCCCCTCAAGCAACCGCCACCTCGTTTTTAAAAGGTAAGGAAATTGCACAGGTGTTTGGTTTTCCATTGGTAATCAGGGCCTCCTACACCTTGGGAGGAGCAGGAGCTTCCATAGTTTACAAACAAGAAGATTTTGATGAGTTGTTAAGTCGTGGCTTGGAGATTTCCCCAATCCATGAGGTAATGATAGATAAGGCCCTTTTAGGCTGGAAAGAGTATGAGTTAGAATTGTTACGTGATAAAAACGATAACGTGGTCATCATCTGTGCCATAGAAAATATGGATCCCATGGGTATTCATACAGGTGACTCCATCACCGTGGCACCAGCTATGACCCTATCGGATAGAACGTACCAGAAAATGCGGGATATGGCTATTTTGATGATGCGCAGTATCGGTGATTTCGCTGGGGGATGTAACGTGCAATTTGCCGTTAGTCCTGATGAAAAGGAAGATATTATTGCTATAGAGATCAATCCAAGGGTTTCCCGTTCCTCAGCCTTGGCATCAAAAGCTACGGGATATCCAATAGCAAAAATTGCCACTAAATTGGCAATTGGTTATAATTTGGATGAATTGGACAATCAAATTACTAAATCCACATCGGCCTTGTTCGAGCCTTCCTTGGATTATGTGATCGTAAAAATTCCAAGATGGAACTTTGATAAGTTTGAGGGATCCGACAGAACATTGGGCCTTCAAATGAAATCGGTAGGGGAAGTAATGGGGATTGGCAGATCTTTCCAGGAAGCCTTGCACAAAGCCACGCAATCTTTGGAAATATCTAGAAATGGACTGGGGGCAGATGGTAAAGGATATAAAAATTACGATCAGATCATCAGTAAGTTGACAATCCCTAGTTGGGACCGTGTCTTTGTGATTTATGACGCCATTCAATTGGGAATTCCGTTGAGCAGGATTCATGAGATCACCAAGATAGACATGTGGTTTTTACGACAATATGAAGAATTGAACTTCTTGGAAAAAGAGATTGAAAAGTACACCATTGAATCTTTGCCTAGAGATTTGTTGTTGGAAGCGAAACAAAAAGGTTTCGCAGACAGACAAATTGCACATATGGTAGACTGCTATGAAAGCGAGGTCTACAATAAAAGATCTTCTTTGGGCATCAACAGGGTATACAAATTGGTAGATACCTGTGCGGCCGAATTTAAGGCAAAGACCCCATACTACTACTCCACTTTTGAGGAGGAAATAGAAACTGCCGATGGTAAAAGGTATGTGCAGAACGACAGTATTGTCACCGATAAGAAAAAGATTGTCGTTCTAGGCTCGGGACCAAACAGAATTGGCCAGGGAATAGAATTTGATTACTGTTGTGTCCATGGGGTTTTGGCTGCTGCCGAATGTGGCTATGAGACCATTATGATCAACTGTAATCCTGAAACGGTATCCACGGATTTCGATACGGCAGATAAGCTTTATTTCGAACCTGTATTCTGGGAACATATTTATGACATTATCCGCCATGAAAAACCGGAAGGGGTCATTGTTCAATTAGGAGGGCAGACCGCTTTAAAATTGGCGGAAAAATTGGATAAGTACGGTATCAAGATCATAGGTACCAGCTTTAAATCATTGGACTTGGCCGAGGATAGAGGGAGTTTCTCAAAGTTGTTGCAAGAAAACGATATTCCTTTTCCAGAATTTGGCGTAGCGGAAACAGCCCAAGAGGCATTGGAATTGTCGGATCGCCTGAATTTCCCACTATTAGTAAGACCATCTTACGTATTGGGGGGGCAAGGCATGAAAATTGTCATCAACAAAGAAGAATTGGAATCCCATGTGGTAGGTCTTTTGAGATCTATCCCCAACAATAAGTTGTTGTTGGACCACTATTTGGATGGTGCCATAGAGGCGGAAGCAGATGCCATTTGCGATGGAGAGGATGTGTATATCATAGGGATCATGGAACATATAGAACCATGTGGTATCCATTCAGGGGATTCCAATGCAACCTTGCCACCTTTTAACCTTGGGGAGTTTGTAATGCAGCAGATCAAAGACCATACTAAGAAAATTGCTTTGGCCCTAAATACGGTAGGGCTTATCAACATTCAATTTGCGATCAAGCACGATATCGTGTACATCATTGAAGCGAACCCTAGGGCCTCACGAACAGTACCTTTTATTTCTAAGGCTTATAAGGAACCTTATGTGAACTATGCCACCAAGGTAATGCTAGGGGAAAAGAAGGTGAAAGATTTCAATTTCAATCCACAATTGGAAGGTTTTGCGATTAAACAACCGGTTTTCTCTTTTGATAAGTTCCCGAACGTAAATAAAAATTTGGGCCCAGAAATGAAAAGTACGGGAGAAAGCATTTTATTTATAGATAACCTTAAGGACGATGAGTTCTATAACCTGTACCATAGGCGTAAAATGTATTTGAGCAAGTAATATTGAGAGCAAATCCCCTTGACCAAGGGATTTGCTTAAAACATAAAAAAAGCCCTGTAAGATGTTTTACAGGGCTTTTTTTATGTTCTGGTTTTTTTATTATAATCCCCATTCGGTATGGAAGATCCCTTCCATATCAACTCTTTCATAGGTGTGGGAACCAAAATGATCCCGTTGTGCCTGTATTAGGTTTAAAGGCAACCTACTGGATGTATAGGCGTCAAAATAGGTCAATGAGTTGGACAGCCCCGGTAGGGGTATCCCACTTGTTGCAGCATAGGCCACAACTTGTCTGGCCGAAGCAACTGTACCCTGTACCTTGGTAACAAAGGCCGGTTCCAGCAATAAGTTAGGTAGATCTTTATCAGATGTATAGGCAGATGAAATATCTTCCAATATGGCGGCTCTGATGATACAGCCCGCTCTCCATATTTTAGCGATGACGGAGAGATCCAGCTCATATCCGTATTCCTTAGATGCGTCTTTCAATTGGTGCAATCCTTGGGCATAGATATTGATAAAAGCGAAATATAGGGCTGCTTCCGCCATTTTCACCAGTTCCTTTTTGTCTATTGGAGCTGGCTCTGGTCGGCCATATAATTTGTCGGCCAGAACACGTTCCTCTTTCAGGGCAGAAATCTCCCGCATACTTACGGCAACGTCAATGGATGGAACTGGAATGCCCAGATCCATCGCATTTTGAGAGGTCCATTTACCAGTTCCCTTTTGCTTGGCCTTATCCAAAATTTTGTCCACTAAGGCACCATTGCCCTTATCATCTTTTTGGGTAAAGATTTCAGCGGTAATTTCAATTAGGAAAGATTGTAATCTTCCCTGGTTCCATTCGTTAAAAATAGAATGAAGTTCGTCATTGTTAAACCCGCCGGCCTTTTTTAGCAAATCATAGATTTCCGAGGTCAGTTGCATTAACCCGTATTCAATACCATTATGGACCATTTTTACATAGTTACCGGCAGATTTTGGCCCCAAATAGGCGACACAAGGCTCTCCGTTGAATTTAGCGGAGACTGCCTCAAAAATTGGTTGAACTTCCTTGTATGCCTCTTTATTTCCTCCAGGCATAATGCTAGGGCCCTTTCTTGCCCCTTTTGCCCCACCGGAAACACCGGAACCAAAAAAATGAATGCCCTTGGCCTTCAAATAAGACTCCCTTCTGTCGGTATCCGTAAAGAAGGAATTTCCTCCATCTATGATAAGGTCGTCCTTATCAATTTCTGGCAATAGACTTTCTATAACGGCATCCACAATTTTACCGGCAGGGACCAATAGCATAATTTTTCTGGGCTTGGCCAAGGACTGAACAAAAGTTTTAAGGTCTGTTGAAGCACTGACCTTCTTGGTATCGCCACCCTCCACTATAAGGGCATCCACCTTTTCTTGATCTAAATCATAGCCAAAAGCAGAAAAGTCATTATCGGCCACATTCAGAATAAAGTTACGTCCCATGACACCAAGACCTATAAGCCCAAAATCGTATGTAGTATTCTCCATAATTGTTTTTTGTTGTGAATTAAAGGAATTCACAATTGTTATGTTAAGTAATTTACGTTGTAAATTGTATAACTTAAATAAGTTTTATCTTAGCGCTCAACTAGAATGATTTCAAAATTAATTTAAAATATCGACTTTTGGGCCTATAGTTTTTTTAAACTCCCAATGTATCTTTTTAGGCTGATTTTGTTATATAAATGGATAAATTCCAAAGCAATTGCTATAGAATATGAATAAAACTGCAAATCAAATGTTGGTAATTTTTGGCGCTTCGGGAGATCTAACGGCCCGAAAATTGGTACCAGCACTTTTTAATTTATACAAAGGAAAACACCTACCTGAAAATTTTGTGGTATTAGGAGCAAGCAGGAGCAACATGTCCGATGAGGAGTTCCGGCAAAAAGTAGTGCACGAAAGCAGCTACCTTAAAGAAAGGGTCAAGGATGGGCAAGAAGATTTTATAAAAGCATTCTCAGATAAATTGTTCTATGAGGATTTGGGCAAGGATTATGATACGGACTATACCAATATTTCAAAACGGATCAAAGATCTCAATAAAAAGTACGGTACAATTGACAATTTCATATTTTACTTTTCCACACCTCCCAATTTATACGAGGTCATAGCCAAAAACCTTTCCGATCAAGGCCTGAATGATGAAACCAAGGGTTGGAAAAGGGTCATAGTGGAAAAACCTTTCGGATATAGCCTAGAAACGGCCAAAGGGCTGAACAAAGGACTTCAAAAATATTTCAAAGAATCCCAGATCTATAGGATAGACCATTACTTGGGAAAGGAAACGGTTCAGAATTTATTGGTGACCCGTTTTTCCAACAGTATTTTTGAACCACTTTGGAACAGGAACTACATCCACCACGTTGAAATCACGAACGCGGAAAGTGTTGGCGTGGAAAAAAGAGGTGGTTATTATGATAAATCGGGCGCTCTGCGCGATATGTTCCAAAACCATCTGCTACAAATTGTTTCATTTATAGTCATGGAGCCTCCCATTGATTCCAGTGCAGAGGAAATAAGGAATGAAAAAGTGAAAGCTTTAAAATCCTTGCGTATTATGTTGGATGAGGAGACGTTGGCCCAAAATACGATTAGAGGCCAGTATATAGCCTCTGAAGCCGATGGTAAGTACATAAAGGGATATAGAGAAGAGGATGACGTGCACCCACAGTCCATGACGGAAACCTATGCGGCCATTAAATTTTATGTTGATAACTGGCGTTGGAAGGATGTTCCCTTTTATGTGAGAACAGCGAAAAGAATGCCCACTAAGGTCACAGAAGTGGTGATTCATTTTGAATCTCCCCACCATCAAATATTCAAGAACTCAGACATGAACAATAAGGATAATAAATTAATTATCCGCATTCAACCCGACGAGGGCATCATGATTAAATTTGGAGTAAAAGTTCCGGGCCAAGGCTTTAAGGTAGAACGGGCCAATTTGGATTTTTACTATGCAAGTCTTTCCGAAACCAATGTGATGGAAGCCTATGAGCGTTTATTATTGGATGCCATGCAGGGCGATGCCACGCTTTATGCCAGGGCAGATGAAGTAGAGGCGGCATGGAGCTTTGTGGATCCTATTCTCAATTACTGGGAAAAAAGTCCAGATGTGCGTACCTTCGGCTATTCTGCTGGCGTATGGGGACCCAAAAACGGTGATGACCTTATAGAGGGCAGCATGGGGTGGAGAAACCCTGGAGAGTATATGGCAGACGATCCTGGCTTCTGCGTAATTAGTTAAAAATATACAATGGAACTTAAAATATATACAAGCAAAGAAGAAGTGGCCAATCGTTTTTCGGAATATTTGGCGAAAATTACAAAATCTAAGGAAGAGGTACATATTGCCCTATCTGGTGGAAGTACCCCAAAAATAGTCTTTGATGTGCTTGCATCAGAATATGGAACGATCATTAATTGGAAGAATGTACATTTTTATTGGGGAGACGAACGCTGTGTTGCCCCTACCCATGATGAAAGTAATTATAAAATGACCGTTCTGCACTTGTTTGAAAAAATTAAAATCCCAGAGGGCAATATTCACCGTATTCATGGTGAGGGTGATCCAAAGGATGAAGCAAAGAGATATGGCCAGCTTTTGGACGAAAAATTGCCCAAACGCAAGAAGATTCCCCAATTTGATCTGGTTATTTTGGGAATGGGCGATGACGGGCATACGGCCTCCATCTTTCCCCACGAAATTGAGCTTTGGGATTCCAAATCCAATTGCGCCGTTGCGGTACATCCAGATTCTGGGCAGCGAAGAATCACCATTACCGGCAAAATCATCAATAACTCAAAAGAGGTTGCCTTTTTGGTTACAGGTGCCGGGAAATCTGAAAAGGTTGAAGAAATCATGAAAAAGGAAGGGGACTATGTTACCTATCCAGCTTCTTTGGTTGCTCCAACTTCGGGACAACTGACCTGGTTTTTAGATTCGGATGCAGCCAAAGGACTTATGTCAGTTCGATACTAACATTTTCGGTTTTTAAAGCTTCCAAGTATTCCTCCAATTGAAATTGGGAAGAAGTGAACTTGGTACTTCTTGAGATAGATTCGTTTTTTCGTTGAATACTGCGCGCAAACCGTCTAACCCCTTGTTTGTTAGTCAGTAAAAGGCCAGGGATGGGGATATTTTTGCCGTTGGAATCCTTGGCAACCATTGTGAAATAGGAGGAATTACAATGCTTGACCTTCCCAGAGGTAATGTTCTCCGATTCTACCCTTACGCCCACGACCATGGAAGTACGCCCCGTATAATTAATAGAAGCTTTTAAGGTTACCAGTTCCCCAACTTCTATGGGATTCAAAAAATCAACTTTATTTACCGATGCCGTTACGCAATAGCTCCGTGAATGTTTGGAAGCACAGGCAAAGGCAATTTGATCCATCAAATTTAGGATGTATCCCCCGTGTATTTTTCCTCCAAAGTTGGAATGCGCTGGAAGCATTAACTCCGTTAAGGATATGTGGGTTTCTTTAGGTGTCTTAAACTTTTCCATGGTTGGTTAGTTTCTAAAATGTGGTGATTGTTCTGGCTTTACATCCGTGATAAAATATCTGGTGTCTCCCAACCATGCAAAGGTTTTGAACCGTTCAATATAATTCACTTTCACATATTGGCCCTGGTATTCCTGCAGCTTATCTATTACCACTTGATCTTTGTCCAGTACCGAGAATGTGAAGATCTGGGCACCAGAGATGCCCTGGCTGATTTCCCCTTCCCAAGTTTTGATCAAAACTCCCTTGTGGCTTATTTTTATGAGTTCTCCCGAACGCACGCCATCACTATAAGGCACGTAATAGATGAAGGCATAATATAAGGATAAGACAGCTATTAACGCCGTAATTCCTATAATCAGAAATTTTTTCATAGTTCAAGTTTAGGTTCTTCTTCAAAATCATCCTCAAGATCGTCTTCCTGTGCGCGTTTTAATATTGATTCGGGAAGCGACTTCTTAGCTTTGGCACCCATTTTTTTGAGCTTTTCAATGCTGGTAATGATATTTCCCCTACCATCTACCAATTTGTTCATGGCCCCTTTGTATTCCTGTTTGGCCTCATCCATTTTTTTGCCCACCTTGGTAAGATCTAAAACAAAACCCTCAAATTTATCATAAAGTGCTCCGGCCTGACGGGCAATCTCAAGGGCGTTACGTTGTTGTTTTTCATTGTTCCACATACTGTCTATGGTCCTTAAGGTTGCCAATAGGGTAGAAGGGGTCACAATGATAATATTCTGTTCAAATGCCTTATTGTAAAGGGAATTGTCATTATTTATGGCTATGGCAAAAGCGGGTTCTATAGGAACGAACATCAATACGAAGTCCGGACTCTCCATGTCGTAAAGGTCCTCATATTTTTTGGCCGATAATTGGTCCACATGCCTACGAATTGAATTAACGTGATCTTTTAGGAACTTATCCCTCATGTCGTCTTCTGCATTCACATAGCGCTCATAATCTGTCAGGGATACTTTGGAATCCACAATCATTTTTTTGCCATCTGGCAGGTTGATGATGACATCTGGAAGGACCCGGCTGCCATCCTCTCTTGTAAAACTCTGTTGTACTGTATATTCACGGTCCTTTTCCAAGCCCGATTTTTCCAAAACCCGTTCCAATACCAGTTCTCCCCAGTTCCCCTGCATCTTACTGTCTCCTTTTAAGGCTTTGGTAAGGTTTTCCGCTTCTTGGGTGATTTTAAGGTTTTGCGTCTGCAGATTGGCCAGTTGTTCCTTTAATGCGGAGTGCATCCCCACGCTTTCTTTTTGGCTGTCATCAACCTTTTTTTCAAAAAGCAAGATCTTTTCCTGTAGTGGGATAAGTATATTTTTGATGTTTTCCCTGTTCTGTTCGGTGAACTTGGTACTTTTTTCATCCAAAATCTTATTGGCCAAGTTTTCGAACTCTTTGGTAAACTTTTCCTGAAGCTTTTCCACTTCTTGTTTTTGCTCCCTATTTTTTAGCTCCAAATTCTCCAGATCCGCCTGGTAACGTGTAACTTGGTTTCCCAATTGCTCCTTTTCTGAACGCAGTTGGTTCTTTTCCTCATCGGTGCTCCTTAGTTTTTCTTCCAAAGAAGTGAGATTAAAGCGTAATTGTTGTTCCCGTTCCACTAGGGCACTTTGACCTGATTTTGTTTTGAGATTTTGAATGTATTGACCAAGAAAAAAGCCAAGGCCCAAAAATAATATTCCAATAATGATGTAGGTAAGTAGTCCGTCCATTGTTAATAAGTTCTCTGAGGTAAAGATAAAGGATTGATCTTAAATTATCATTGAACGAAGTTCTTACTTTTTAACTTTGAACGATCCAGATTGACTGTCAAAAGTGATGGTGTCCGAAGGGAATAAATTTTCAAAACTTTTGTTGGTGATGAGTTCACAGGGTTCCCCAAAACTGCTCTGTTCTTTTTCCATAATCAACATCTTGTCGCACAATTGAATGGCAATTTCAATTTCGTGGGTGGTGAAAAGAATGGTCTTTTTGGTCTCATGTGCTATTTGTCGCAATAGTTTTAAGATATGAACTTTGTGGTATAGGTCTAAATGGGAGGTGGGCTCATCCAGTAGCATTATGCCCGTGTCTTGTGCCAAGGCCCTAGCAATCATAACTTTTTGGAGTTGCCCATCACTCAGTTCATAACATTTTTTATGTTGAAGGTCCTCAATTTGTACCATTCCTATGGCCTTGCTTATTTTTTCTTTGTCCAATTTGGTCAAAGCACCTATCCAATTGGTATAGGGTTGCCTTCCAAGACTGATAAGTTCCAAAACGGTTAGGTTTTTAGAAGCAATGGGCTCTGTCAATACCACACTTATTTTTGAGGCCAAGGCCAAAGGGTCGTAAGATTCCAATTTCTTACCGTCCAAAAGGATTTCCCCGGCCAATTTAGGTTGCACCTTTCCCAAAGTGCGCAACAAAGTAGATTTGCCTATACCGTTGATACCGACAATCGCGGCCAATTCCCCTTCTTGTAAGGAAAAGGCAACATCCTTGGCAATACAATTTTGTTGTTTTTTGTTTTGATAGCCAATGGTAAGGTCTTTGGTGCTAAGGGCGGTATGTGGATCTGTATTCTTGATGTTCTGTAACTTTACTTGTTTATAGTCGTGTCAATTGATTTCTTACTAAAATATCATATTCCTCTTTCTGACCAATAGCCAGATAACCACAGGGGCACCAATAATGGAGGTTATGGCGTTAATGGGCAACACATTGGCAGAAGTTGGTAATTGCGCGATGGTATCACAGACCAACATCAGGATTGCGCCATATAAAAGTACTGCGGGAACAAGGATTTTATGGTCAGTGGTATTGAAAATTTGCCTTGTCAAATGGGGTACTGCTAGCCCTACAAAAGCAATGGGCCCGGCAAAGGCCGTAATGCCACCTGCGAGCAGTCCTGTGGCAAGGATGATTAAAAACCTCTTTTTTATAATGTCCACCCCAAGGCTACGGGCATAATTTTCCCCTAAGAGCATGGCATTTAAAGATTTAATGGCTGCAATACTTAAAAGGAGACCAATTGTTAGTATAACAAACAAAAGCCCTAATTGCGACCAAGACAGGTTCCCCAGGCTACCAAAAGACCAGTAGATATATTGCTGAAGTTTTTCGGCATTGGTGAAATAGGACAACACACTTACCACTGCCGCCGTGATGCTGCCAAACATTAAACCTATAATTAACAGTGCCATGGTATCCTTTACTTTGGACGCTACCGCCATGACCGCCAGAAGCACTAAAAAACTACCAATGCTGGACACAATGGCCAAAGTGACATCATTGACCAAGCCGAAGGTGAAAATGCCAGAGAACAAGGAAGAACCCATTATAAGCAAAGCAGCACCCAAACTTGCTCCAGAGCTGATGCCCAAAACGAATGGCCCGGCCAAAGGATTACGAAAAAGCGTTTGCATAAGCAAGCCACTTAAGGCGAGTCCACTTCCCACCAACACAGCGGTCAATGCCTTTGGGATTCTATAATTCCAAATGATATAACTCCAAGCCTCATGGGTGGTTGGCTCATTAAAAATGCTTTTTAAGGTTTCCACAAAAGGAATGGCTACAGATCCCAAACTGATATTGACCACAAAGCAAAGGATCATTACTAACCATAATATGGTAAAAGGTGTATTATATGATTTGGGCGACTGCATTTATTCCAAGGGTTTAAAAAAGAATGGTTGATGATCTGGCAACAATTCGGGATGGAAGATATGAATGAGATCTTTTAACACCAAATCAGGTCTATTGGGTGCCAACTCGTAATATAAGAGGCCCCCTGTAGCCCCTTTAGAATTGGCGAAGGTATAGATCTTCTGATCTTTAAATGCTTTGAATTGGGTATAGTGCCTGCTACCTTCCTCCAATTGCTCGTATGATGTGTATTGTGATGGGGAAATCCATATGTCGGCCTCTTTTGCGGTGTCAAGAACACTTTCCAAGCTTAGGGATAAACTTCCAGTTTCTTCTGAACTTTTCCATAAATAGTCGGCATTGGCATCAGAAATAAAATTGGAGGCCCAGCTTTTTCCTCCAGGTAAATACCAAACATCTTTATAAAGAGCTCCACTTAAAACCGTAGGTCTGATCTTTGCTTTCATAGCCAATTGCTTAGCTGAGGCGTAATTGGTTTCTATAGCCGAGAAAATAGAATCCGCTTTTTTATCCAGATGGTAAAAAGGGGCAAAAAACTTGACCCATTCCGCCTTTCCAAGTGGAGTTTCTTCTGTCCAATCCCCATTGTAAACTACAGGGATGTTGGAATTTTGAATCGTATTATAAGCTTTGTTGCGGTTGTCTATACTGAAGCCTACAACAACATCCGGTTGCAAGGCAATTACCATTTCAGCATTGATGGCTTCGTTGTTGCCCAATTCCTGTACTTGATTTTGGGCAATGCGGGTTCTAGTTTTTTCAGAAGAGATATATTCTGTATTCGGAAAGCCTATAAGGGAATTCTCAACTCCCAGTGCCTCCAATGCGGGGATATGAGTGGTGGATGTAACCACAATTTTTTCAATGGGAGTAGCAATGATGGCGTCATATTCATCCCTGTTCAAGGTTATAAAAGCCATTTTATCCCTAGGAACCAAGGCATAGGTAAATACTGCTTCTGCATTTGGCCATGGCGAGGTTATTTTAATAATGGTAATGCCTTGTGACCCTTTGTTGATGGTGAAACCTTGGGCATGGGAAATTGCAGTTTCTTCAATTGGCATCAATAATGGAAGTTCTTCCTTGGGTCCCTGTTTACAGGACCAAAAAGCCAATAATAAGATTAGATAAGGATAAGTTTTCAAAAAATTAATGATTTTGGTCTATGGGCAAAAGTAGCATTTAAATCTTGAATCAATTTAAAACTTGAATGGTGTCGGAATCGATTGAGAATGTTATGGTTAAGGTGATGTCCCTATTTTTTAGAGATCTGGATAGAAGATTTAAGTTCTATTTCCTACAACGGAACATACATCGTCTAGAAGCTAAACATAAAAAGGGGCGACTTTTGTAAAAAAAAGCAGTAATTTCGAACCGAATTTTGGTTCCTGTTGTTTTTAATGGGATTAAAAGGGAATTCGGTGAGATTCCGAAGCTGTTCCCGCAACTGTAAGCTATGCCCTACTAATTGGGTGCTTGCTACATCTTCAATAGCCACTGTTTATGCTGATATGACTTCAGCACTTGTCCTCAAAAGATAAGGACCATAAATGGGAAGGTGTGTAGTAAGACGCAAGTCAGGAGACCTGCCAATTTCATAACTAAAATGAAAAGACTTTCGGGTAAAGGGTCTTCATTGATATGGAAATAAAGCAGCTACTTTTAATTTTATCACTTCTATCCTTTTGGATGGGTGCAGGGCAACAGGATAGTGTCATTGTTCTGGACGAGGTAATTTTGAGCGATGCCAAACTGAGGCATTTTTCAAAAGGGCTAAAGGTACAAGTACTCACCGATTCTACAATTAGCAGAAGTGGACCTTCCCTGACGAATCTTTTGCAATTTAATTCCAATATATACTTTAAGGAAAACGGCTATGGCATGGTGTCTTCCGCTTCCTTTAGGGGTACCAATGCCTCCCAAACCGCTGTAATCTGGAACGGGATCAACATCAATTCCCAGTTGACCGGGCAAACCGACTTCAACACCATAATC
This sequence comes from Psychroserpens sp., assembly GCA_047612485.1. Classification (GTDB taxonomy): domain Bacteria; phylum Bacteroidota; class Bacteroidia; order Flavobacteriales; family Flavobacteriaceae; genus Sediminicola. The sequence goes on along the minus strand of JBLGAT010000009.1, from coordinate 38,026 downwards.
CCAAATAATTATAGCTCGGTATCCATAAGAAGTGGAGGGGGCAGCGTACAATATGGAAGCGGAGCCATAGGAGGAAGCATATTACTGAATGATTCTTTTTTGTTCGAAAAACATTTTTCTAATACCCTGCAATTGGGATATGGGAGTTTTAACACTAGAAGGATTGATTATGGGACGGCATATGGCTCACCAAAGGTTTCCTTGAATTTTGGTGTCAATTACAATGCTTCTGATAATGACTATACCTATTTGGGTACGGATAGAAAAAATGAAAATGGAGCATTTGAAAACCTAAATATCAATGCCTCCCTTGGATATATAGTTTCTAAGTCCCAATTATTTAAGTTCCATCACACTACGTTTTATGGCAATAGGAACTTCTCTGGTACTTTAACTGCCCCGTCAAATGACAATTATAGGGATGTTACTGCACGTTCTTTGGTGGAATGGAGTCATTTTAATGATAGGAAGGTACAGCGACTTAAGGTGGCACACTTGTACGAAAGATATCGGTATTACTTTAACAGGGCAAGACCAGAATTTAGCTTTGGTCGCACCAACACCTATATCCTGAACTACGATGCCAAGTATCAACTTGGAGATATAACCTTGAACGGAATAGGGGAGTTGAGCACTTTAGAGGCGGAAGGCTCCAGTATAGAAAATGCAACAAGAAACCAAGCAACGGGAACTCTGATGTTTTCCCATGATTTAACGACCAAATTCAATTATGGGCTAAATATTAGACAGGAAGTGGTGACAGATTACAGCAGTCCCTTGCTTATATCCTTTGATAGTAAATTTCAAGTATCCAGGGAATATGACATCAATTTTAATGCCTCCAAGAACTATAGGATCCCCACTTTCAACGATCTGTATTGGTCCGGAGCTGGAGCCATAGGGAACAAAGATCTTATTCCAGAAACTTCAACGCAGGCAGAATTAGGGCAGAACATCAAAGGTGAAGGATATCGGATAAATCTAACTACATTTTATATCGCATCTGATAATCTGATCCAATGGAGGCCAGATAATTCTGGAATTTTCAGTCCAAGAAACGTTGAGGAAGCTATGCAATATGGGGCAGAGTTAGAACTTGAATTACAGAAAACATGGGGCAAGCACCAATTGCATTTTAAAAATTTATACGCATATACCAAATCCGTGGACAAGGAAACCAAAAACCAATTGATCTATGTTCCTGAACACCAATTTACTTCCAACCTGGCCTATCAGATAAAAAAATGGGATCTGTATTATCAATGGCTGTATAATGGATCTGTTTTTATCACAACGGATAACAGTGATGGGCTGCCAGGATATAGTATATCCAATATAGGTTTGGAACATAATTTTAGTCTTTCAAAAAAAATGAAATGTACCCTTGGGCTAAAAATCAACAACCTATACAACAGGAACTATCAAAATGTGGCCTATAGACCAATGCCCAACAGAAATTTCAATCTTCAATTCATAACTAAATTTTAAACAAGCAAGCACAATGAAAAGCATATCAATTTTAGCGACAATTTTTTTGATCAACCTATTGACGGTTTCCTGCAGCAAAGATGATCCAGAAACACCACAAGAACCATTGGGAGCTTATGAAAATGGAATCCTGGTCTCCAATGAGGGGCCTTTTGGAAACGGAACGGGAACGGTAACGTTTATTTCCAATGAACTTAGTGTTACAGAAAGTTCCATATACAATAAGGTTAATGGTGAGGATTTGGGCAATATTGTGCAGTCGATCGGATTTGCTGGGGACCAAGCTTATATTGTGGCCAACAACTCCAATAAGATCACTGTTGTTAATAGGTACACCTTTGAAAAATTGGGTTCTATTACCGATGGCTTGGAGAACCCAAGGTATTTTGCCGCTGTTAACGACACCGGCTATGTAACCAACTGGGGGGATCCATTTGATGAAACCGATGATTATGTAGCAATCGTCAATTTGCAAAATTTCACCGTAGAAGGGACAATTTCGGTTGTATTGGGCCCCGAGGATATTGTAGCAAATGATAATACTGTTTATGTGGCACATCAGGGCGCCTATGGGCAGAACAACAAGGTCACGGCCATTGATGCCAATACCAATACTGTTTTGGAAACCATAACGGTAGGGAATGTACCCAATTCCCTTGTGTTGGATGATCAGGGCAGTTTGTGGGTGCTGGCTGGAGGAAATCCCAGTTATACCAATGACGAAACTGAAGGTGTGCTCACAAAAATAAATACCTCCAATAATACGGTTGTAAATACTTGGAAATTTCAAGCTACAGATCACCCTGGACTCTTATGTACAGATGGTATGGACTTGTACTATCAACTTAATGGGGCGGTCTACAAAATGAGCACTTCTGATAGTTCATTGCCATCTGGTCCAAGATTAGGAGGAGTGTCTTTCTACACCATGGCCGTTGCCGATGGTAAGCTGTACGGTACGGATGCCAAGGACTTTGCAAGTCAGGGATCATTAACAGTTTATGACCTATCTATCAATAGTGTTATTAAAACCGTAGCCACAGGTATTATTCCAGGAGGAATATATTTTAACTAGATAGATACATTGATAAACATAAAAAAGGGCCTAGTTTTTACATTAGGCCCTTTTTTATGTTTAGTACTTACCTTATTTCTTAAAAGCTGGAAGCTCTTTATCCAAATACATGTTATCGCGCATTGGTTTGAACATTTTGGAGCTGCTCAATAGGTCAACTGGCATTTTTACTGTAAAGTCTATTTTTGCAGAAACCCCAGTAATTTCTTGAATGGCCCTAGCCAGCAATGGCTCGTTTACATTTCCAAGTTGTCCAAGATTACTCAAGTCTTCTCGAAGTTCAATATCTGGTGTAAACCCTGCAGTATAGTCAAAAAAGCCAACAGAGTTTTCATTTCTGCCCACGAGCGGCTGTATTCCCCAAGAGTTATTGGATTTGATGTTGTTTTCTGAAGATGAGCTATAGATGTAACTATTGGATTCGTTATCCACCAACGTAATGGAAAATTCATTTTTCCCCCTAGTTGTAGTACCAATATGAACAACCTCCACGTAAGGATCCAAGGCGTTCATCACCAATTCACTGGCAGAAGCTGAACTGCCTGTAGCCAAAACATAGACTTTACTCAAGTTTAACGTATTAATGGCGCTCCCAGTTCCAGTTTTATCGGCGAAATAATCTTCTAGTTGGGCAGAAGTAAATTGTGATTGAATTTTACTGTTCCAACGTTGACGTATGTATAATTGGTTTGTATTGGTGCCGTAGACCATACTGGACAACAAGCGGGAAGAGTTCACAGAACCTCCAGGATTGTACCTAAAATCCAAGACCAAATCTGTTACCCCAGCTGCTTTTAGTGTTCCAAAAGCATTGTTCAAATCTTCATCAAAATTACGGGTGAAACCGTTGTACATAAGATACCCTATTTTTTTGCCATTTATATCAATGGTCTTGGTAAGAAAAACGGGGTTTTCCACAAGGCCTTCAAACTTCGTCAAAGCTACCTCCCTGTTATTTGGCGTAATGGTGCTATTGTTTATATCTGCCATATTTAGGGTATATCCATCTGCATCCCCAAATAGAAGGTCAATATAGTTATCAGCATTCAAGGAAACTCCGTTCACACCAGTAAAAAGATCACCCCTTTGTATAGTTTTTGTAGATGCATCAGAATTGGGAATGACGTATCTAACGTAACCAAAAACATCATTGCCTTCCCCATAAAAGGAGAGCCCAAATTCCAAGCCATTACTTTTGGATACACCGGCGAAGGACTGCACTAATTCCTTATAATCCTCAGCAAGGAAACTAAACCTGTCTTCAGAAAAACGTAATTTATTCTCAAAGAAAAGGTTAGGATCCGACTCTGATTCTAGAAAGGCAGTGTATTCGGCATTGGTAGAAAATTTAGTATCGGATAGGTTTGGAACATCCGCCTGCCAAAAATACCATAGGTTCATGGCGTTCCACATAAAGTCTTGTACGGTAACATCCACAGTGCCAATTGGATCTGGGGTATCTGTATTAACGATAGAATTATCGTCTTTACTACAACTAGCAACGAACATACCTATCCCTAAGAACAGTAAAAACATCTTTTTCATAAATTCTTTTTTTAAATCATCATGCTCAAATATCGTTCCAACTTTTTGGATGCAAACAACACTGTTTAAGGGAGGTAGTTGGCAACTTTTTTTTATACTGGTCGAATAATAGCAGTCTAAATTACTGAGATTATCATTAAGAAAAAATTATTTGTAACAATTTTCGTTATACTTCGTCTTCCTATTAAGAACCATCATACGGTTTCAAACAACCAAACCAACAATGAAACAAGCTGAATTTTTAAATGTGGTGATGCCTTTTAAGGATAAACTATATCGATTGGCCAAGCGCTTGCTGATTTCAAAGGAGGAGGCCGAGGATGCCACACAGGAAATTCTGCTTAAACTTTGGGATAAAAAGACCAGCATGTCCAAGTATAATAATGTAGAGGCCTTTGCGATGACCATGACAAAGAATTTTTGTCTCGATCGCTTAAAGTCGAAACAGGCGGGAAATTTAAAATTGGTCCACAGCAATTATAAAGATGGAAACACCTCCTTACAAAGCCAAATGGAGGCCATTGACAGCGTTGGATGGGTTCAAAAAATAATGGAGGACCTTCCCGCACAACAAAAATTGGTATTGCAATTGCGGGATGTTGAGCAATACGAACTAAACGAGATCGGAGAATTGTTGGATATGAAGCCGACCGCGGTAAGAGTGGCCCTGTCTAGGGCAAGAAAGGAAGTAAGGAATAGATTAATGGAAAAACATAACTATGGAATTAGATAGAATAAATATATTAATAGAAAAGTATTTCGAGGCTACCACTACGGTAGCTGAGGAAGAAGCTTTGAGGAACTATTTCCTAAATGAAAAAGTAGCACCCCATTTAGAGCAGTATACTCCCTTGTTTCAATTCTTTTCCAAGGCCAAAGAGGAACAGTTTACCAAGCAGGTACCATTAAAACCTAGAAAAAAACAGTATAGATGGTTATCCGTTGCAGCAGTAGCAGTTCTTGTATTTGGTATATATTTTGGTAAAAGCTACCAAGAAAAAAGAGAGGCGGAATACGCTTACCAGCAAACAAAAAGGGCGCTGACCCTGCTGGCTACAAATTTTAGTAGAGGGACAGAAAAAGTGGCCTATCTAAAAGAATTTGAAGCAACAAAGCAAAAAATTTATAACAACAATTAAAATCAAAGAAATGAAAAAGATTTTCGTAATACTAGTAGTAGCCTTATTGCCTTTTACAGGGTTTTCACAGTCCATATTTGATAAATATGAAGATTTGGACAAGGTGAGCGCCGTTGTAGTCAATGAGAGTATGTTCAAATTATTGAGCAAAATAGAAGTAAATGTTGAAGAGCCCGAGGCGAAAGATTTTATGGAAATAGCTAAGAGTGTAAAAAACTTAAAGGTATTCATCACCGAGGACAAGGCCATATCAGCGGACATGAAATTATCGGTTGATAAATATTTAAAGACAAGTTCCTTGGTTGAACTGATGCGGGTAAAGGATAAAGACGCCAATGTAAAATTTTACATTAAAAGCGGCAAGGATGATGATCATGTAAGCGAACTACTGATGTTCGTGACCGGTATTAATAATGCGAACATGGAGATGAATGGCCGTAAGGTGGAGACCGTGTTACTTTCCTTGACCGGGGATATAGATTTGAACAAAATCAATTCCCTGACCCAAAAGATGAATTTGCCCCAAGAATTGAACAAGGCAGGAAAAACCAATAAAAAGTAATCCAATGAAAACATCAATTAAAAAAACAGTTTTGTCATTAATGGCAATTGGGCTCTTGGCAGCCTGTTCTTCCAATCAAAGTTTACAGGAATATTATGTGGACAATTCGGACAATCCAAATTTTATCTCTATTGATATTCCGGCCAGTATACTAAATTTAGACAAGGCAGAACTATCGTCTAGTGAAAGGGAGGCAATAGAATCATTGAAAAAATTGAACGTATTGGCCTTTAAAAAAACAGCTGATAACGCTGCTGAATTTAAGATGGAAAGTGCCAAGGTAGATGCAATCCTTAAATCGGATAAGTTTGTGGAACTCATGAAATTGAAATCATCTTATGGCAATGGAGTTGTCAAATACTTGGGTAATGAAGATGCAATAGATGAGGTGATAATCTATGGTTCTAGTAAAGATCAAGGCTTTGCGTTGATCAGGGTATTGGGCAAAGATATGAATCCAGCACATTTGATGACCCTTATGAAAGCCTTGCAAAAATCAGACTATAAAGGAGAAGGACTAGGTAGTCTGCAGGAGTTTATGAAAGGATAATTGGTCAACAGAATACTATTAATAAAAACCTGCATCGCTTTTTGATGCAGGTTTTTTTATGATAATTATACAGTTCCACTTGCAGAATATTGGTAGGGGCCTAGGCTTTATCAGAATTATTATCTATAACACCTGTAAGTTGTTCTTGCCAAAATCCAACGTTCTAATAGGGAACGGGATGTAAAACCTGGGGTTTCATCGGTTTCTATGTAATCGTCGATCCGTATCTGATCCATAACGGAAAGGACAAGACCTCCAAAAGTATTGCTCAAGGTACCTTGAAGTGCCAATCCCACGGCCAAACCTATAACCCCAGCCCCTGCTAATAAAGTTGTAAGTACCTTATCGAGTTTTAATACCCCAAGGGCAATAAAAAGCTGGTCATTAATATGGTCACAAATATGACTTTTGATATTAAATCTCTTTTGGATACCTGACTTACTTGTTACAGTAAAACTTTTCTAAATAGCTTTCGTGTTCCTTTGGCAATAAAATAGAACAAGATCATTATCCCTATGGCCATAAGGATATTTGGCAGTTTAAGTATTAACGTATCTAGCCAGTTGTAGAGCTTGTCCCAAAGTCAATACGGCCCATAAAAGAAAATTTATTGTCCATGGGTTATTATTTTGTGCTTTCTTGATGATAAATTAAACAATAAAGCCACCTATTTGGTGGCTCAAATTTGCAATACTATTTTTTCTAGATTCCTGTATAATTACTAGGGGTGATCGCCTTTAATTCTGTTTTGATTGCTTCAGATACTTCCAAAGTATCTATAAACTCAGCAATAGATTGCTGGGTAATTCTCTCATTGGTACGAGTAAGTCCTTTAAGGGCCTCATACGGATTTGGATAGGCTTCCCGTCTTAAGATGGTCTGTATAGCTTCTGCTACTACCGCCCAATTGTTCTCCAGGTCCTGTTCAAATTTTTCTTTGTTCAACAATAATTTGTTCAACCCCTTTAGGGTAGATTGAAAGGCGATCAACGTATGTCCAAAAGGAACTCCAACGTTACGCAACACGGTGCTGTCCGTTAAATCCCGTTGCAATCTGGAAACGGGAAGTTTTGCCGATAAATGCTCAAAGATGGCATTGGCTATTCCTAAGTTTCCTTCTGAATTTTCAAAATCAATCGGGTTGACCTTATGGGGCATGGCCGAAGATCCTACTTCACCAGCTTTGATTTTTTGTTTAAAATAATCCATGGATACATAGGTCCAAAAATCCCTATCCAGATCTAGGACAATATTGTTGATCCGCTTTAAAGTATCAAAAAGAGCGGCCATATGATCGTAATGCTCAATCTGGGTGGTTGGAAAAGAGTGGTGCAGTCCCAGTTTATTTTGCACAAAGGTTTCCCCGAAATTTTTCCAATCCACTTTTGGGTACGCAACCTTGTGGGCGTTATAGTTTCCTGTGGCTCCTCCAAATTTTGCGGCACTTGGAATATCATTTAACAAATTGAACTGTTCTTTCAATCTGGTTGTGAAAACAGCGATTTCCTTTCCCAAACGGGTAGGGGAGGCAGGCTGTCCATGCGTCCTGGCCAACATAGGAATATCTGCCCATTCATTGGCCAATTCCTGTAATTTGGTAAGGATCTCCATGTATTGTGGAACATATACGTCATTCATGGCCTCTTTTATGGAAAGGGGAATAGAGGTATTGTTGATATCCTGTGAGGTGAGTCCAAAATGTATAAATTCCTTAAAAGATTGCAAGCCTAAGGTATCAAACGCCTTTTTAATAAAATACTCCACGGCCTTAACATCATGGTTGGTAACCTTTTCAATATCCTTTATGGCCTGGGCATCTGCGGTATCAAAATTTTTGTAAATATCCCTGAGGGCTTCAAATTTTAAAGGATCAAAAGATTGTAACTGTGGTAGCGGTATTTCGCATAAGGCTATGAAATATTCAATTTCAACACGTACTCTGTATTTGATCAGCGCCTCCTCTGAGAAATAGGGAGCCAAAGAAACAACTTTGCCTCTGTAGCGCCCGTCTATAGGAGATATGGCATTTAATTCGTTTAAAGACATCTTTTAGGAAATTGGTTATTTTTTTGAAAGGCTCAAAGATAGTTATTACTTAAGGAGTTTAAAAGTTTATAAGGGGCAATGGATTAACATTCTCAATTTAAGATGTATTATTTTTTAATAATGTAATTATCCATGGGTTGTCTTTACTATTCAATCCTTTAATTTAAGTTTTTAAAAAAGGAAAAGCATTTTGAATAGTATGAGCGTAAACGTATCTATGAATTGAATTTTGTCAGATAATAAAATTTATTCTTGCTTCAAAATTTAGTATTTTTCATGTTCAATTTGTACTATATGAAAATAGCAAAAAAAGTAGGGTGGATTTTATTGATCATTTTTATTGGGATGCAGTTTTACAGGCCTTCAAAGAATATCGCAAATGGAGACCATACTTCTGTCTTTCTTGCAGAGACCAATCCACCACAAGAGGTGAAAATCATTTTAGAGACCACCTGTTTCGATTGCCACAGCAATAATACCGTTTACCCTTGGTATAATAATATTGCCCCGGTATCCTATTGGATGGCAGACCACGTTAAGGATGGAAAGAAACATCTCAACTTTTCAGATTGGGATACTTATACTTCCAAAAAGAAGGACCACAAATTAGAGGAATTGGTGGAAGAAGTGGAAGGTGGGGAGATGCCCTTAAAGGAATATACTTGGACCCATGGGGAAGCCCGTTTAACTTCGGCACAAAAAGAAATGGTCATGGCATGGGCCAAAAAGTCTAGAGCCCTTTATCAATTAGGTCCGCAACCACAGTAGGCACTCCAATGGCGGCTGTTTTTTGAACAATAATGAGGTTCTCAAATGCCGATGGAGACATATTTGGTTTAGGGTCAATAAAATAAATGGGAGAATGAGTAGGTGCGAAATGCACGAGACTGGCCGCAGGATAAACTTGCATGGAGGTGCCGATGATCATCAGAATATCGGCCTTTTGCGTAAATTCAATGGCCCTGTCCAACAAAGGGACCTCTTCCCCAAACCATACAATATGCGGCCGCAACTGACTCCCTTTACTGCAGGTATCCCCTAATTGAAGGTCGGTCTTCCAATCAATGATCAAATTAGGGTCTATACTGCTCCTTACCTTCAATAATTCTCCGTGTAAATGAATTACGCGGGTACTCCCGGCCCTTTCATGTAAATCATCGACATTTTGGGTAATTATTGTCACTTCATATGATTCTTCCAATTGAACCAAGGCTTTGTGCGCATCATTGGGGGTCACATCAAAAAGCTGTTTCCGTCTTTGGTTGTAAAAATTGAGCACCAAGGTGGGGTTGTTGACATAACCTTGTGGTGTTGCAACTTCCAGTACATCATGTCCCTCCCAAAGCCCATCGGAATCCCTAAAGGTTTTAATGCCACTTTCGGCACTAACTCCAGCCCCAGTAAGGACGACTATTTTTTTCTTCATGATATTTTTCTTGTAAATGATTTTCAATATAAAAATAGAGATTTTAGTATATTCGAGATATAATGGATGAACAACTTTTAAATTATTTGGAAGAGTTTATATCTCCTGAGCGCAAGGTGAAGTTTCAAAAGATACTGGAACAGCGAACAAACCACCTTACAGTTGCAGTAGAGGATGTTTACCAAACGCACAATACCAGTGCCGTTGTGAGAAGTTGTGATGTCTTTGGAATACAAAGGGTACATCTGATTGAAAGCAGTTATGGAAAGAGATTGGATGCCGAAATAGCTATGGGGGCCCAAAAATGGGTGGATGTTCATCGATATAATAATACCTATGATTGTTTGACCTTGCTTAAAAAACAAGGGTATCGGATCATTGCAACCACACCCCATAACGATTTCTGCCTATTGGAAGATTTTAAAGTAACAGGAAAGACCGCCCTGTTTTTTGGAACAGAGAGAAACGGATTGAGTGAGGAAGTGATGAAAAATGCGGATGGCTTTCTAAAGATCCCCATGGTTGGCTTTACCGAAAGCCTAAATATCTCTGTTTCTGCGGCGATCATTTTACAGCGGCTCACATTGAATTTGAGAAGAAGTGAGCTCCTTTGGCAACTTTCCGACGAAGAAAAGAAGGAGAAGATGCTGGACTGGACCAAAAAATCCATCAAAAGTATAGATGATATCTTGGGAAGGTACAATGAAAAATAAACAATATTTCAATATATTTAAGTACAACTGAACATACTATTTCATGACCACTATACTTTATATCATTCTGGGAATTGTCCTCTTCATCGTTATCCTATCCATATTAGGACCCAAGCATTACGATGTATCCAGGGCCATTGAAATTACTAGGCCCAAGGCAGAGGTCTTTGAATATTTGAAATATTTAAAAAATCAACAAAAGTGGTCTCCTTGGGATAAAAAGGAACCTGATATGGAAAAAAGGTTTACTGGAACGGATGGTACGGTTGGAGCTATTAGTTATTGGAAAGGTAAAAAGGTAGGGGAAGGGGAACAGGAGATTACCAAAATTGTAGAAGGCGAACGCATGGAAGGTGAGCTGCGCTTTATGAAGCCATTTAAATCTACTTCCGACTGCTATCTTATTGCTGAGGAAATTTCTTCAAAAGGCACTAAAGTTATTTGGGGCTTTAAAGGTAAAAATGCTTTCCCGATGACCATCATGGCCCTATTTATGAATATGGACAAAATGGTGGGTAAAGATTTTGAGGAAGGTTTACAGGACCTAAAAGTTTTACTTGAAAAAAGCTAGGCATGGAACATAATATGATTGGATGGTTTGAGATTCCCGTAACTAAAATGCAGCGAGCCAAAATGTTTTACGAGACAGTATTTAATATTACCATTGAAGTACACGATTTAGATGGTTTTCTAATGGGATGGTTCCCATACGCGGAGGGAAAATCTGGAGCTTGCGGTTCCTTGGTTCAACACAAAATGTATGCGCCAAGTGAAAAGGCTGGACCATTGCTTTATTTTTCATGCAAAGATGTTTCGGTGCCACTGGGAAAGGTTGAAAAAGCAGGAGGAAAAATAATTCAAGCCAAGAAAGAGATCGTTGGTGGGCATGGATTTATGGCATTGTTTGTAGATACGGAAGGCAATAGATTGGCGCTACATTCCCAACAGTAGTCTCAAATATAAAATATCGAGGCCTCGGCCCTTGCTCCAAACCTAACGGGTATTACGCTGGTGCCTATTCCTTTGGAGACATACATTTTGGTCTCCGTACTTTCATACCAACCTTTTACGTACCTGCCACTTCCTCCAGGGGTAAATAATATCTTTCCAAAAAATGTTATTTGCCCTCCATGTGTATGGCCTGATAGGATCAGTTTTATATTGGTTCCCAAACGTCTATTGATGCGTTCTATATCGTCCCGGTAGCCCGGACAATGGTTGAGGACAATGGTCTCCATAGATTTATTTACGTTTTTGGCGGCTTTATAAAAATCTGCATTGCCACCTATATAGTCATCCAAACCGATGATGTTAAGGGCTCTATCCCCTTTTTTTAGACTACAATTTTCATTCACCAAGAGCTCTCCATTGTGATCTTGGTACACCTTTTTTAAGGCTTGGATATCCACGTTTCCGGAATATTCAACATTACCCAAAATGGCTACCTTATAAATCGTACGATCAATTAAACTTAGAAAATTGTTGAGTAAAGGCATCTTGCTATCGTAGTTGATGGCATCACCTGTAATAAATAGGACGTCCGGTTGTTCTTGGTTGATACGATGTGCTATGGCATGATGAAATGTCTTAATTTCATCCAAGTGCATATCGGTAATTTGAATGGCCTTGATCTTTTGGTCCTCACGTCCAGAAATATCGTATTCTGTCCAACTAATGATATACTTCTCAAACCAGAATCCATCCAATACCAAGAGTCCAAAAATACCGGTAACCCCAGTGAGCAGTCTTATGACAAAATTCCTCCTGTTTATCTTCATTTGTGGTAAAAAAGGTGTTTTAAGCGGGCTTTCGAAATAATTAAATTATCTGTTGTGGTCTGCTTAATTTTTGAGCTCCAAAAGCACCATATCGAATCCATTGTCCAAGGATACTTTGCCGTTCTTGACCTCTACTTCCGTATTTGAGAAGGTATCCAAAAGCTTGGTGCCGTCCCCAAAAAATCCTTTTACGGAAATTTCTTTTTTGCCTTGTGGTAGGTCTAGACCTACCACAACCTTATCCTTAAATTCGGTATTGGCATAGCTCCTACTAAACACATACGGTTCTTTAGTGATCATTTTATGGTCCCCAGCACCTACAGCTGGATGGTTATTTCTAAACTGACCCAATTTTTGCCAGTGTTTAAGAATTAATTGTTTTTCTGGAATGCTATCCAATTCTCCCCAATTCATAAAGGACCTTAAGGTGGCATCTCCTTGTGTACCTTCTATTGTTAGGTTTCTAGAGGTTTCATCCCCATAATATATTTGGGAGGCCCCAGGGGTCAACAATAAAATATTGGCATCGTAATAGGGTGTTTTTCGATCTTTGTCGAACGGGCTTCCATCATCATGGGACGTCAGGTAATTTACGACACTCTTACCTTTTAACTTGGTATTTAATAGTTCATGGTATTTCTTGAACACCTTTTCATAATCCTTGCTCTGTGCATCATATTTCAATTCAAAATTGATGAGACCTTTAAAGCCATAGTTGAAATAATCTACTTTTTTATCACCAAAATCATATTCCCTTCCTCCAGAAATTCCATAATTGTATACCTCGCCCACCATATAGAATGGATTTTTATCCATAATTTGATCTGGATGTTTCTTTTTCCAGGTATCGAAGGCATAGGAGGCCTCTTTGTACAACTCGGCCCAAGCTTGTTCCGTAGAATGTTTTACGGTATCCACCCTAAATCCATCAATGCCGTAATCGTTCACATAATCGGTTAGCCATTTGATAATATAAAAACGGGGTGCCCGGGAATAACCGGTACGCTCAAAAAATAATTGTAGTTCATCCAATTCATTGCTCAAACGGCCTTCTTTTTTCCATTTGGCCAAGAGGGCATCGGGAATCTCTACGGCTTCGTCCGTTTCTGTACGGATGTCTGGAAGATTATTGACAAGGGCACAACTTGTTGTGTTCTCATAGGTAGTAAATTGGCAAACAGGATCTGTACGAACCCAATCCGAGGGCCAAACAGGATCCTGCTCGGTAACAGGACCAGTGTGGTTCAACACAACATCCAATAGTACGCGAATACCTTTATTGTGGGCGGTCTTGATAAGTTTTTCCAAATTTTTTTTGGTTCCAAAATTCGGATCCAATGCCGTCCAATCCTTTGCCCAGTATCCATGATAGCCATAGGTCATTCCTGTGCCTTCATCAGTGCCTCCGTGGATTTGCTCCACAACGGGGGTGAACCAAATGGCATTTATACCAAGATCTGTAAAATATCCTTCTTCTATTTTTTTTGTGATTCCCTCAATGTCACCACCCATAAAACCTCTTAATTCGCCGGTCTCCTCGTTTCTTTCGTAATTGATATCATTGTCTGGATTACCGTTGTTAAAACGATCGGTCAGTAAAAAGTAAATATTGGCGGCTTCCCAAACAAAGGGCTTGGTGGGTTTCGAAGTAGGAATTGAATCTGTTGCAATCTTGACATCAGCAACCGTTTGTTTTTTTTCCTCTTTACAAGCTAATGTAATGGCAATAATTGCAGTCGCAATCAGCAGTTTTTTCATTTCCTACAATTTTGTTTAAAGCTATAAAATGATATTTGAAAATGAAAATTTATTTCATCAAGGCAATTGTTCCATTCATTTTTGATGATCATGAATAAAAGCGGTTTGAGATAGTCCGGGAATGGGTATCCTATCTTTTTCTGTTGAGCACTTTAAAATCTTCATAACAGCTGCTAATTGCATCCAGTATTTGAAGATCATTTGCCGTTTTTATAAAAGAACTGGAGTAGTTACAGTTGTTAAGGATGTCCTCAATGTCAACTTTTTCAATCTGTAATAATTCCGTGAGCAGTTCGCGATCAAACTTAGAGGCCAGAAGGTCCCTAATCTCATCTTCTTCTTTAACCATTCTCAATTTCCTCATTTCCTTTGGTTTTTTGCCAAAGAGATTCCGAAGTAAATCTGCTGGGTTAAGAATAGCTCCCAAAACCTTGGATACGGCACTGGGATTTTTGCTTCCCGCCTCATAACTCTTGGAGAGTCCGGATATGCTGTACTGAAAACCCTCATTGATAGGGAGGTTTTTTACATCAATCTCCAAATATCCTGTAAGTTGGTAGGGTTTAACGATTACCTCTTCTAAGGCATATGCCAATTCTGTTAGGGCAATTTTGGTGTTCTTAAACTTGAACATATCATTGGTAACCCTAATTTTCTGGGTCTTAAAACCAAGATAGGAAAGATAAAGGGTATCGTTTACAGCCGCTGTAATGGAGAATTCTCCCTTCTGGTTGGTAATGGTACCCTTTACTTGATTTAGGTTGATAACGTGGACGCTCTCTAAAAGCTCTTCTGTTTGGGCATTTACCACAACCGCAATTACTTTTTCCGAATCGTTGGTATTTTGATTTTCTTGGGCAAATCCAAGAATACTGAACATGATAGCGCAAGTAAATAAAAAGTACCTCATTAATCTAAATCCTTTTTTGAGACAGTAAACTAAACAAAAAAATACGCCGAAGCGTATTTTTTTAATATACAATTAACTAAAAGAAGCCGTTTTTCTTTTTGGACGACTTACTTCCGGAGTCTTTTTTTCTGCTGTCAGAAGCACTTCGCTCACGGCCTTTTCCTCGGCTGCGATCCCTACTGCCACGATCGCTGTCTCCGCCACCGCTGCTGCGTCTTCCGCCGAAAGATTCGCTGCGTCTTCCGCCTCCACGACTTCCGCCTCCGCCACGGCTTCCGCCTCCACGGCTTCCGCCACCGCCACCGCCGGGATTCTTGGAAATTTCAACATTAATGAATCTTCCATCCAACTTAAAGTCGGTAAAGGTTTTTAGTATTAGTTCTGTTACTGAAGCATCGGTATTAAAGAAAGAGAAACTTTCCTTAACGTCTACCTTGTAAATATCATCCTGACCTACGTTAAGAGTGTCTCTTAAGAAATCCTTTAAAGACATCCAGTCGTAATCATCTTTTTCACCAACATTGATGAAATAACGAACAGAGCCGTCGCTTGGAATCTGTGCTGGGCCATCAGAATCATTTCTACGATCACCTGAATCTGAAGTGTTTAAATCCTTCGTTTTGTTGTAATAATTAAAGAAACGTGTAAACTCAACAGAGATAATTTTTTTAATCAATTCTTCTCTGTCTATACCTTTAAATACATCATTGATGGCAGGTAAATAGTTTTCTACTTCCTCGTTAATAGAGGTTTCTTTAATTTTATTGGCAAGGTGATACAATTGAATTTCACATATCTCCATTCCCGTTGGGACTTTTTTGGAGATGAACTTCTGATTGATCTTATTTTCAATAGCCTTTATCTTGCGTAATTCGCTACGGGTAATGATGACCATGGAGATACCAGATTTACCAGCTCTTCCAGTTCGTCCACTACGGTGAGTGTACGTTTCTATTTCATCAGGTAATTGGTAATTGATAACATGTGTAATGTCATCCACATCAATACCTCTGGCTGCAACATCTGTTGCCACCAACATTTGTATTTGTTTTTTACGGAAGGAGTTCATTACCAAATCCCTTTGGTTCTGGCTTAAATCTCCGTGAAGTGCTCCTGCATTGTATCCATCTTCGATCAATTTTTCAGCAACTCTTTGTGTGTCCCTTTTGGTTCTACAAAAAATTACAGAAAAAATATCAGGATTGGTATCGGCCAATCTTTTAAGTACAGGATAACGATCCCTACCGCCAGCTACATAATATTCGTGCTGTACTGTAGTTGCTCCTGAATTTTTTGCACCCACAGTAATTTCCTGTGGATTGTTCATGAATTTCTTTGCAATCGTTGCTACTTCTTTGGGCATCGTTGCAGAGAATAACCATGTAGATTTTTCTTTTGGGGTATTGGAAAGGATATCTTTGATGTCCTCCATAAAGCCCATATTCAGCATTTCATCAGCCTCATCAAGAATACAATAGTCGATTTTTGAAATATCGACCATTCCACGACCGATCATATCTTTCATACGGCCTGGTGTAGCCACAATGATTTGGGCGCCACGTTTTATTTGTCTTGCTTGATCGGAAATACTTGCACCACCATAAATGGCAACCACGTTGATACTTCTTTCGTATTTTGCATACAATTGTAGTTCATTGGTGATCTGCATACATAATTCCCTGGTAGGTGAAAGGATCAACCCCTGGGTAGTTTTGCTGTTTTTGTCTATTTTTTGGATAAGTGGAAAACCAAAAGCTGCGGTTTTACCTGTTCCGGTTTGGGCCAAGGCTACCAAATCCGTGTCATCTGCCAATAAAATTGGAATTGCTTTTTCTTGTACTTCTGAAGGGGTTTCAAAACCTAAATCAGAAATAGCGTCAAGTAAGGACTTCTCTAGTCCCAGTGCTTCAAACTTCGTCATAATATGTTATTCTTAATCGCAAATATGAATGTTGCATAGAGCGATTATTCTTTATAACCTATTATACTCAGCGCAACACATGCTATACCAGCGGCGTTAATTCAAGCGGCAAAATTACTGTTAATTTTTGACATAACAGCTATAAGTGTCGTAATACTTTGAGGTCCAGTAAAGAAGGGCCTTTCAAGGGCATAACCAATAGAATATCAACGCCTTCGACTTTAGAAATATACCTTATGGGGGAGGGCTATCGGCAATAATATTTTTTCTGAGGTAGTTTTAAGTGCTTGCTTTCTTCTTTTTTGATTGGTGCAGGAACTATTATTCCAAATTTTTTAAAAAGCCTATTAATTGTTTCATGGCCTTACCCCTATGGCTGATCTCATTTTTTACTGTCAATGGGAGCTCGGCAAAAGTCTTGTCGTATCCTTTTGGCTTAAAGATGGGATCGTAACCAAAACCACCTTCCCCAAATTTCTCTTCGGTTATTTCACCTAAGGCTATTCCATTGAACAATATCTTTTCCCTTTCGAGATGTAGTGCGATCGTTGTCTTAAAGCAGGCTTCCCTATTGGTCTCGCCTTCCATTTCTCTGAGTAATTTGTCCATGTTGTCTTCTGAACTTTTACCTTCTCCAGCATATCTTGCTGAATATACTCCGGGGGCACCATTAAGGGCATCAACCAAAAGTCCCGTATCATCGGCAAAACAGGCATAGCCATAGTGTTCAGTGACAAAATTTGCCTTGATAATGGCGTTCCCCTCTATGGAATCTGCGGTTTCTGGAATTTCATCGAAACAGCCAATATCATCCAAAGAACGTAATGTGATATGCTTGGGCAGGAGCAGTTGGACTTCTTTGAATTTGTTCTTGTTGTGGGTGGCAAATACGAGTTCCATGTTTATGTACTATTTATAGTATGTTGAAGTGTCTTCTATTGCATTGATAAATGCTCGTTCAAAATTACTAAATTTAAATCCTAATAGATTTTTTGCTATGAAATTAAAATTGCCCCCTGCTCTCATTTTTGTCATTTTTGGGGGTTTTATGTACGTATTGGATTTGTTGCTGCCTGTAGGGGAATTTGATTTTTTTGGTCGTCTTTGGCTACTGAGGATTTTATTGGTTTTGGCCATAACTATAGGTTGTATCTCCTTGTTCCAGTTTATTAGGGCTAAAACATCCATAGACCCCTTAACTCCCTCAAAAAGTTCGCGCCTGGTAACCAATGGTGCTTATAGTTTCTCTAGAAATCCCATGTATTTAGCGCTTCTGTTACTCTTGTTGGCTTTTGGTCTTTGGTTGGGGAATGTATTTAATACGCTCTTGGCTGCCGGATTTGTTTCCTATATGAACGCATATCAGATTATCCCCGAAGAAGAAGCTTTGGTCAAGCTTTACGGGAAGGATTACCAACAGTACTGTATAAAAGTGAGACGATGGTTCTGAATAGCAGCTTAATACCTAATAAACCTTAATATTAGCATATTTACTTATATTTTTATATATTAGCTTTATAGCTTATAAAATATGATTGCAATTATAACAGGAGATATTATAAATTCGGACGCCTATAAGGTTTCGGATTGGATGGTGGGACTAAAGGCCTATTTGTTAACATTGGGCAATACCCCAAGGGAATGGGATATTTACAGGGGCGATGAATTTCAGTTAAAGGTAGATCCCATAAAAGCATTAAAAGTAGCGATTGAAATAAAATCCCTGATAAAGCAGTTCAAGGGCTTGGATGTCCGCATGGCCATTGGCATAGGGGAAGAAAGTTACAGCGGGGACGGGATCAGTGAATCCAATGGAACGGCCTACCAATTTTCGGGCAGAACATTTGAAACACTTAAAGAGCAAAAACTGAATTTGGCCATAGCCACTTCCAATAAAAATAAAGATGTCACCCTAAACCTCATTTTCAAACTAGCTTTGGAATTTATGGACAATTGGTCCATTGTTTCTGCTGAAATTGTGGCCTTGTCACTTCAAAAGCCCGAAAGCTCCCAACAGGAAATGGCCGATGTGCTACAGATCAAACAATCTGCCGTAAGTCAGCGATTGAAGAGGGCCAAAGCAGACCTGGTTTTTGAGGTACTCAATTTTTATGATAATACTATAAATGAACATAAAATATGATTCTATTTATCAAGCTAATATTGGCTCATTTAATTGGTGATTTTGTCTTACAACCCAACAAATGGGTCATACATAAGGAGGCGAATAAGGTAAAATCAAAATACCTTTATTTCCATACCCTCATCCATTTTCTGCTCATAATAATACTGTTGTGGGATATTGGCTATTGGAAATTGGCATTGCTCATTTGTTTTTCACATTTCGCAATAGATCTACTAAAATTATATGCTGGTATATGGACAAAGAAAAAGAACGTTCTTTTTTTTATGGATCAAGCCCTACACATTGTAGTGCTGTATGTTTGCGTTTATTACAACAACCTTGTGGGGCATACCATAACCCTGTTTCAACACTTGGATTGGGCGTTGATTTTGGCCTTGGTATTTGTGACCTTTCCAGCAGGAGTGATCATGGGCAAGTTGTTGGAAGGATTTTCAGATCAGATTCAATTAGATCACAAGTCACTCCCCAATGCAGGAAAGTATATTGGAATAATTGAACGTTTATTTGTGTTGCTCTTTATTATCATGGGAAGATGGGAGGTCATTGGGTTGCTGATCACTGCCAAATCGGTTTTTAGATTTAATGACCTAAAAGAAAGCAACAACAGGAAGCTTACTGAATATATTTTGATAGGAACTTTGTTGAGTTTTGGAATTGCCATTCTTACGGGTTTTCTTTATGTGAGTATGTAGTAGGTCCAATAGCATGGTATCAAGTGCGTATTCTCCATTTTTTCGTTTAAGGTTTTGGGTAAAACTAGACTACTCGGCATGTTGTAAATAGGGATTTTATAATTTTTAATGTGATATAAAATGATATTGGCAGCAATTTTGTGAGAAAGCTAACGCGAAACCCTTTTTAACTGAAAATAGCCAATTTGAAGAAATTTAATTTTTACTTTTGCGGCTTAAATTTTATTCGACAATGGTAGGAGTGGGCAGGAAATATGTTTTCGATTTTGATAGTACACTTACTCGGGTAGAGGCTTTGGATGTCTTGGCGGAAATTACCCTTAAAGACAAATCGAATAAAAATGAGATCATCAGTGAAATTCAGAAAATCACCAATCTGGGTATCGATGGCGATATCTCCTTTACGGAGTCCTTGGAGCGCCGAATAAAATTACTGAACGCCCATAAGGACAATCTGGAACTTTTAGTTTCGGAACTCCGTCAGAAGATTTCTAAATCCATTGAATCCAATAAAGATTTTTTTCATAATTATTCTGAAGATATTTATGTAATTTCATGCGGTTTCAAAGAATTTATAGACCCCATTGTGGAGGAGTATAATATTCCTTCCAGCAGGGTTTATGCAAATACCTTCAAATTTGATGACGAGGGATTTATTATCGGTTTTGACGAAGCCAACGTATTGGCATCGCATAACGGTAAAATCGAATGCCTAAGAAGCTTAAAGCTAGAGGGGGAAGTACAAGTAATCGGAGATGGATACAGCGATTACGTAATGCGAGAAGCGGGCATTGCCGATAAATTTTTCGCATATACAGAAAACATATCCCGTGAGAAAGCGACAAGAAAAGCCGATCACGTTACACCTAACCTAGATGAATTTTTATTTGTGAACGATTTGCCAAGAAAAATATCCTACCCTAAAAATAGAATCAAAATTCTATTATTGGAAAATGTCCATCAAGCTGCATTTGAGAATCTATCAAATGAAGGATTTACTGTAGAATTAGTAAAGAGCAGTCTTTCGGAAGAAGATTTGATTGAAAAAATCAAGGGAGTACACGTTTTGGGAATAAGGTCCAAAACCCAGGTTACCAAAAAAGTATTGGATGCTGCCGACAAATTGATGGTCGTAGGGGCCTTTTGCATAGGAACCACCCAGATAGATCTTGATAATTGCAGGCGCAAGGGAGTTGTTGTCTTTAATGCCCCCTATAGTAATACCCGCTCTGTTGTGGAATTGGCCATTGGTCAAATTATTATGCTCATGAGAAGTGTATTTCCAAGAAGCATGGAAATACACCAAGGGCAATGGAACAAAACGGCTGCCAATTCCAGAGAGGTAAGGGGAAAGAATTTAGGAATCGTGGGTTATGGCAATATAGGCAAGCAATTGTCCGTCTTGGCAGAAGCTATAGGGATGCGAGTCTATTACTACGATGTAGGGGATCAATTGGCCTTGGGAAACGCAATAAGGTGCAATTCCTTGGAGGACCTGTTGAATGTTTCGGACGTGGTAACCCTTCACATAGATGACAATAAGGCCAATAACAATTTTATAGGGGAGAGAGAAATCAATCAAATGAAGGACGGCGCAATGCTCATCAATCTTGCTAGAGGTTTCGTCGTAGACATTCCTGCCTTGGTCAGTGGACTCAAAAGCGGTAAATTGGGTGGTGCCGCAGTGGATGTTTATCCAGAGGAACCGAGATCCAACGGCGAATTTGTCACGGAACTTCAAGGAATCCCCAATGTAATATTAACCCCCCATGTAGGTGGTAGCACAGAAGAAGCACAGCGTGATATAGCGGATTTCGTCCCAAATAAAATAATGGATTATATCAATTCAGGGAACACGGTGGATGCCGTGAATTTCCCAAACATTAGACTGCCAAAACAAAACAATTCCCATAGGTTCCTGCACATCCATAAGAACGTACCCGGGATCATGGCTAAAATTAATGAAGTATTGGCCCGATATGAAATGAACATTACCGGTCAGTACCTATCCACAGATAACGAAGTGGGCTATGTGATTTCAGATTTGGACAAGGAGTATAATAAAGAAGTGATCAAAGCACTTAAGAAAATTGAAAATACGATTAAGTTCAGAGTACTCTATTAGGACTTTCAGTTATAAGGTTGGAAGCATACAAATTTCTAGGACCCTACCCCTTAGTTTTATTGATGGTGATAGGGTTCGTTCTTTAATATGGTAAAGGCCCTATAGATTTGTTCAACAACGAACAAACGCACCATTTGATGGGAGAAAGTCATCTTGGACAGGCTAAGCATACCTTGGGCCTTTTGATAAATATCATCACTAAATCCATAGGGACCGCCTATTACAATGACCATCCGTTTGATACCGGCATTCATTTTCTTTTGGAGGTAGTTGGAAAATTCAATAGAGGTGTGTTGTTTGCCATTTTCATCCAAGAGGACAAGGATATCCGTAGGGTGTAACCTTTTTAAAATTGCATCGCCCTCTTTCTCCTTTTGTTGAATTTCGGATAAGTTTTTCACATTTTTGATATCGGGTATAATCTCGAGTTCAAACTTTATGTAATGTTTCAACCGAGACTCATATTCAGTGATCAATTCCTGTAAATGAGTACTATCCGTTTTTCCTATGGCAACAAGTTTTATCGTCATTCGCCAAAGTTAAGACTTCCAAAAACATCTTTCCCAATGTTGCATTCCAATTTTGGGATTAGTTTTTATTAAATTAGCATGAATCAAAAATAAAGTATGATTTCAGAAGCGCAATTTCAACACGAAATAGATTTGATCATAAGCAATGCCATTAGGGAGGATGTTGGTGATGGAGACCATAGTTCTTTGGCTTGTATTCCCAGCGCAGCGCAGGGAAAGGCCAAATTATTGGTAAAGGATAAAGGTGTTATTGCAGGTGTTGAATTTGCGAAAAAAGTATTTCATTTTGTAGATGAGGAGCTAAAGGTAGAAACCTTTATTTCCGATGGCCACATGGTAAAATATGGAGATATTGTTTTTAATGTCAGTGGCAGTTCACAAAGTATTCTAAAAGCGGAGCGTCTTGTTCTCAATGCCATGCAGCGCATGAGTGCCATTGCTTCCAAGACCAAATTTTATGTAGGGCTATTGGAAGGCACAAATACCAAGATCTTGGATACCAGGAAGACCACTCCCGGACTGCGTGCCGCAGAAAAATGGGCAGTTAAAATTGGTGGGGGGGAGAACCATAGGTTTGCCCTCTACGATATGATCATGTTAAAGGACAATCATATCGATTTTGCGGGGGGAATAACCCATGCCATTAATAAGACCAAACAATATTTGGCAGACACTAAAAGAGATTTGAAAATTATTGTGGAGGCAAGGGATTTGAATGAGGTTTCGGAAATACTGGCAGCAGGAGGAATTTATAGGATTCTATTGGATAACTTTAATTTTGAGGACACCATTAAAGCTGTTCATTTAATTGGTGATAGCTGTTTAACAGAGTCCTCTGGCGGCATTAACGAAAAGACCATTAGAAAGTATGCCGAATGTGGGGTCAATTTTATATCCTCTGGTGCCCTGACCCATTCTGTATACAATATGGACTTAAGTCTTAAAGCTGTGTAAATGTCGGAAGAGATAGAAAGAAAACTCAGTAAAATACCTGTTATTAATCGCTTGGTCGAACTTTTAAAAATATTAAAGGTTCCGGCATTTGAGGGGCTTTCCTTTTATGATCTTATAGAGATGTACTTGCTTGGCATTATCAGGGGTGCTGTGTCTACAAGGGCGAGTTCCATATCATTTAGCTTGTTTATGGCCTTATTTCCCCTACTTATTTTTCTAGTGACCTTGGTGCCTTTTATCATTCCCTTTGTAAGTGTGGGTGAAAACGATTTTGACATACAATTGTTAGTGTTTCTGGAGTCATTTCTCCCAACTGCAACAGGTGACTATTTTAGTGAAATTTACCAACAGATCAAGGACCAAAAACAGGGAGGATTGTTGTCATCGGCTTTTTTACTCTCTATTTTTTTGATGGCCAATGGGGTCAATGCTATTTTTGATGGTTTCGAAAATTCGTATCATGTAAATCTGACAAGAAGCTTTTTTAGGTCCTATGCCTACGCCTTGATGGTAGGAGTTATCTTATCGGTCCTCCTCATAGTGGGCGCTGTTGTTTTTATTTATTTTGAATTTTATATTTTGGATTATTTTGGGAATCTGGCCACAATATCCCGTGGGTATGAGCTTGACGAAGGGGACATTTTTTTAGTGGAGGTAGGCAAGATTTTATTTTTTACCCTATTGACTTATTTAACCGCTGCCATATTGTATTATTTTGGAACCGCGGAGGGTAAGGAAGCAAAATTTTTCTCATCTGGGGCCCTGATGACTACCCTCTTGTTTTTGTTGACTTCTTATCTTTTTGGTGTTTATGTAGAGAAAATTGCCAGATATAATGAATTATATGGCGCTTTAGGAGGATTATTGATTTTAATGGTTTTTATATGGCTAAATTCCAATATATTGCTACTTGGATTTGAATTGAATGCGACCCTGAATTACTTACGGAAAAAAATGAACAGAAATGGAAAGAATGTATAGATTGTTAATGGTGGGCATTGCTTTATTTTGTTTACAGTTGGGTAGCGCACAAAGTGTCTTTGGAAAATGGAAAACGATAGATGATAGAAATGGACATCCCAAGGCCATTATCAAAGTCTATAAAGAGGATGATAAAATGCAGGGTGTTGTTCAGAAAATTTTGGAGGAAGGCATGGAAAATGCCACTTGTGAGAAGTGCGATGGTGATAAGAAGGACAAGGCGATCCTTGGTATGAAAATTATAACGGATGTAGAAGAAGAGGAAGATGGTTTTTGGAAAGGCAAGAATCTATTCGATCCTGAGCAGGCCATGACGTTTAGATGCAAGATTTGGCTAAATCCGGATAATCCAAACGAGTTAATGGTAAGAGGGTATCTGGCCTTCATTTACAGAACACAAACCTGGTTAAGGGTCCTGGAGTAAGCTTAGTTTGATTATGCAGTATTTTATCAACGTAATCCTCCCAATTCCATTAGAAAAACTCTTTACGTATAGCATCTCTGAAACGGAGGCAGATTTTTTGCGACCGGGCATGAGGGTAGCTGTACCTTTTGGAAAATCAAAAATATACACCGGCTTGGTCCATGAGGTCCATACAGTTCCTCCAACTGTTTATGAGGCCAAGGACATACATCAGATATTGGATGATTACCCAATTGTAAATGCTTTCCAATTGAAGTTGTGGTCTTGGATTGCAGAATATTACATGTGTACCATTGGGGAGGTCTTTAGGTCCGCCGTTCCTGGGGCTTTCTTATTGGAAAGTGAAACCCTGATTTCAAGGAAAAACAACGTATTGGTGCAGGAAGGGGAGTTATTGGATGATGAATTTTTGGTCTATGAGGCATTGCAGCATCAACCTATTTTAAGGGTACATGAAATAAGTGCCATTCTGGATCGTAAAAATATTCTTCCTGTTCTGGGGCGACTTCTGGAAAAAAACATCATAGACCTAAAGGAAGAGGTTTTTGAACAGTATAAGCCTAAAATGGTGCGGTATGTGCGCCTGGGAAAGGAATTTCAGTCAGAAGAAAGTCTAGAAGAATTATTGAACGGCCTCACCAGGGCCCCAAAACAGAGTCAAGTAGTACTCTCCCTTTTTCAATTGCAAGCGGTGAGCAAGAAGCCCATAAAAGTAGTAGATCTTGAAAAGTCAAGTAATAGCTCTACGGCTGTAATAAAGACCTTGATTGATAAGAATATCCTAGAGGAGTATTTTGTACAGACCGATAGGGTAGTTTATGAGGGGGTAGAAGAAAATGCCGATTTAATGGCGTTGAATGAATATCAATTGAAAGCTTTTGCTGATATTAAGGAGAGTTTTAAGGAGAATAAAGTGACTTTATTGCATGGAGTAACCTCCTCTGGGAAGACAGAGGTTTATGTAAAATTAATAGAAGAGTGTATTTCATCAGGTCGGCAGGCCCTGTATTTGTTACCGGAAATTGCCCTGACCACACAATTGATATCTCGTTTACAAAACTATTTTGGGGAGAAGGTAGCTGTATACCATTCTAAATATAGCGTTCAGGAAAGAGTAGAGGTTTGGAACAATGTTCTTCAACAGCAGCCTAAAGCCCAAATTGTAATTGGGGCTAGATCTGCCTTGTTTTTACCTTTTTCCAAATTAGGACTTATTATCGTGGATGAGGAGCATGAAGCTTCGTTTAAACAGTATGATCCTGCTCCTAGATATCATGCCAGGGACAGCGCGATTGTCCTCGGAAATTTACATAAAGGCAAGATTCTTCTGGGTTCCGCTACCCCAAGTGTAGAAAGCTTTTATAATGTTTCCAAGGGAAAATATGGATATGCCAGCATAACTAAACGCTATGGGAATGTGTTGATGCCAGAAATAGAACTGGTGGATATTAAGGAACAGACTCGGAAAAAGAGGATGAAAGGACACTTTTCTGAGCGATTATTGGAAGAAATCACTGAAACCCTTGAAGCCGGCGAACAAGTTATATTATTTCAGAATCGAAGGGGATATGCCCCAATAGTGGAATGTACAACCTGTGGGCACGCCCCAGAATGCCCCAATTGTGATGTCAGTCTTACGTACCACCAACATAAAAAGCAACTGCGCTGCCATTATTGCGGGTACCATATGGCCTTGCAACAAAGTTGTTTGGCTTGCGGAAGCTCCACCTTGGACACCAAAGGTTTTGGAACGGAACAGGTAGAAAAGGAGCTGAACGAGCTATTCCCTAAATCCAAGGTAGGAAGAATGGATTTGGATACGACCCGAGGCAAACATGGTTATGAAAAGATAATTACCGCCTTCGAGGAGCAAGAATTGGATATACTCGTTGGAACGCAGATGCTGACAAAGGGATTGGATTTTAGGAATGTGAACCTCGTGGGGATCATGAATGCGGATAGTCTACTGAATTTTCCCGATTTTAGGGCGCATGAACGTAGTTATCACTTGTTGACCCAGGTGGCGGGTAGGGCAGGGCGTACCAAAAAAAGGGGAAAGGTAATAGTGCAGACCTATAACCCGTACCATCAAATATTAAAACAGGTTTCTACCCAGGATTACCAAGGCATGTTCAAGGAACAGCTGTATGAAAGGGAACAGTACAAGTATCCCCCCATCAACAGATTGATCAAACTGACCTTTAAACACAAGGACTACAATAAGCTTAATGATGCCGCTGGGTGGTTCGCAAAATCCTTACAGAATATGTTTAAGGAAAATATCCTAGGTCCCGAGTACCCTCCAGTGGCTAGGATTCGAAATCAGTACTTAAAAAATATAATGGTCAAAATACCATCGGAACAATCCTTGGCAAAAACAAAAAGTGCCATTAAAAAAATAGAAAAATCCTTCAATGCCATAGGTCATTTTAAGGGCGTTCGCATTATATATAATGTGGATTATATATAGTTAAAATTTCTCAAGGGCATTTTCCAAATGTCCCCTTTTGTGCTTGCTCAAGGGTAATAGCTTCCCATCCACTTCTACATTTTTTCCGCTAAATTTTTCAACTTTTTCCAAGTTGACAATATACGATTTATGGATTCTCAAGAATTTGTCCTTGGGCAGTTCGCTTTCAAAGGAGCTAAGTGTTGAAAGGACAATTAAATTGGCCTCATCAGAAACTAATTTTATGTAATCGCCCAAGGCCTCTACCCACTTGATTTTGCTGAGGATTACCTTTCTTTTTTTAAGATTGCTCTTTACGAAGATGTGTTCTTCGTCATCATAGATTCCATGCTTGAGTTCATATCTGTCAACCGCCCGTTTTACAGCGATTTCAAAGCGGATAGGTGATATTGGTTTTTGGAGGTAGTCTGTAATATCGTAATCAAAAGCTTTTAGTGCATAGTCTGGTTTGCCTGTGATAAGGATAATCTGAGGCCTAATTGATAAGGATTCCAAAAAGTCGAACCCATTGATTATAGGCATTTCCACATCAAGAAAAATTAGGTCTATATCCACTTTTTTAATTCCTTGTTTGGCTTCAATAGCATTGCTGTATTCCGAAATAAGGGAAAGATTCTTATGGGTGGTGACTAATTTGTTTACTGCTAAACGCTGTGTGGTCGAATCGTCAACGATAATACATTTCAATTTCATATTGGTCGATCTAGGGGTGAAATCTTGACCAAATTTACTTTAAAAAAAAATTGCATTAAAACATTATTCATTTCTTTTAATGCAATTGAATATTATAATGGTAGACGATTGTTTTACGCTAATGTCAAATTATTGCTAGACATTACTTAATGCTTCCGCCAATTCTGCCTTTTTGTTTCTACTTAGAGGTATTTGTCTTCCCCCCACTTCAACATTTTTACTGTTGAATTTTTCAACTTTCTCTAAATTGACAATATAGGACTTATGGATTCTCAAGAATTTATCTTGGGGTAGTTCGTTTTCAAAGGATTTCATGGTAGAAAGGATCACTATATTGGCCTCATCTGTCACCAATTTAATATAATCTCCCAAAGCTTCTATCCATTTGATATCATTAAGGATAACTTTTCTTTTTTTGAGGTTGCTCTTCACAAATATGTGTTCTTCATCCTCATTGACCCTGTTCATTTGCTCATACTTGGCTACGGCCCTTTTAACGGAAGCGTCAAAACGCGACATAGTAATAGGCTTGTGCAAGTAATCCGTTACATCATAGTCAAATGCCTTAAGGGCATAATCAGGTTTTCCTGTAATCAAAATAACCTGTGGTCTGTTTTCTAGGGATTCAAGAAGGTCAAATCCGTTGATTATCGGCATTTCCACATCTAGGAAAATTAAATCTACTTCATTGTTCTTAATTCCGTTCTTTGCCTCTATAGCATTGCTGTATTCCGCAATTAGGGCTAGGTTGGGATGGTTGTTGACCAATTTGGCCACTGCCATTCGCTGCATGGACGAATCGTCTACGATTATGCTTCTTAATTTCATAAATGGTTGATTTGTGGGGTTAAATCATCGGCAAAGTACCGAAAAAACACGGTCAACTACAACAAAAGATGTGAACACGGTGTATGTTGTTGTGTAATCAGTATAATGCATGGTTTAGGATTCAGTTAAGTTTAATTGTTAATAACTTGGTTATTCTATAACGAAGATTATTCTATTTTCTTGTGGATAGAAATAATTATTATTACTTTTGCACACTTAAAAAAATCTAATCATATGAATCATTACGAAACTGTTTTCATTTTAAATCCCGTTCTATCTGATACTCAGATAGAGGAAACAGTTAAGAAATTTGAGGATTTCTTAATTAACAAAGGTGCCACTATGGTATCTAAAGAAAATTGGGGGCTTAAGAAATTAGCCTATCCAATACAACACAAGAAGAGTGGTTTTTACCATTTGTTCGAATTCGCTGCGCCAGGTGAGGCAATTGCCAGCTATGAATTGGAATTCAGAAGAGACGAGCGTATAATGCGTTTTTTGACTGTTAAGTTGGATAAACATGCAATCTCTTGGGCAGAAAGAAGAAGAACAAAGTTAAAAACTAAAGCATAACGTTATGTCATCTATAGAACAACAAGCAAAAGGTAAGAAAGATGGGGAAATCAGGTATTTGACCCCATTGAACATTGAGACCAACAAGCAAAAAAAATATTGCCGTTTTAAAAAATCCGGTATTAAATATGTGGATTACAAAGATCCAGATTTCTTGATCAAATTGGTAAATGAGCAAGGTAAACTTCTTCCAAGAAGACTTACAGGAACTTCTTTAAAGTTCCAAAGGAAAGTGGCTACTGCTGTGAAAAGAGCACGTCATTTAGCGTTAATGCCTTATGTAGGTGATTTATTAAAATAAAAAGAAGCTGATCATGGAACTTATATTAAAGGAAGACGTACAGAACTTAGGTTTTAAAGACGATTTAGTAAATGTGAAGAATGGTTTCGGAAGAAACTACCTAATACCTCAAGGGTTGGCAGCTATGGCTACACCATCGGCTAAGAAAGTATTGGCTGAAAACTTGAAGCAAAAGGCTCACAAAGAGAAAAAAGTTGTTGATGGAGCTACCAAAATGGCCGAGGCAATCAAACAGTTGGAGATAAAAATCACAGCTAAGACAGGTGCCGCAGATAAGTTATTTGGATCTATCACCAATATGGATTTAGCTGAATCTTTTGAAAAGGCTGGTCACTCTATCGACAAGAAGTTTATCAGCATCAATGGAGGTGCTATAAAAAGGACCGGACCATATAATGCACAGATACGTTTGCACAGGGAAGTAATCATAGATTTCCCTTTCGAAGTTGTTGCAGAGGCAAAGAGTTAACAATTTTAGTTAAAAAGTAATATGAAAGGCTACCTTGAGGTAGCCTTTTTTTGTTATATTTTTGCCCCAGACTAAATAATTACTAATTCAACCACATTTAAATGAAAACAAAATTTCTATTGGCGATTTCCTTCCTGTTCTTTAGTGGACTGGTAATGGCCCAAGTAACGACCTCCAATATCAGAGGTACGGTAATAGACGATGAGAACCTTCCTTTATTGGGAGCTAACATCATAGCAGTTCATACGCCCACGGGAACAAGGTATGGGGCTATAACCAATGAAGATGGAAGATTCAACCTTTTAAACCTTAGAGTTGGAGGACCCTATGAGGTTACTATATCTTATATTGGTTTTAAGACAGAAACCAGTTCGGACGTTTTTTTAACCTTGGGTGCTACCTATAATTTCGATGTTAAACTTGTTTCGGACAGTCAGTCCTTGGATGAAGTTATTATCGTTGTCGAAAGGGGAACAGGTCCTTTTGGTAGTGACCGTACGGGAGCTGAGACTAGTGTTGGTAGAAGGGAATTGACAAGATTGCCTACCATCTCTAGATCTGCCCAAGATTTTACAAGGTTGGAACCTACCGCAAGTGGAAATTCTTTTGGTGGCCGTAATGACCAATACAACAACTTTTCTTTGGATGGGGCTATTTTCAATAATCCATTTGGATTGGATTCTCCAACTCCCGGTGGTCAAACAGGAGCCCAACCAATTTCGTTGGATGCTATTGATCAGATCCAGATATCAACGGCTCCATACGATGTTACCCAATCCGGATTTACAGGTGCATCCGTAAATGCGGTTACTAAAAGTGGGTCCAATGAACTTCATGGAACCGTTTACGGATTTTATAGAAATGAAGATTTAACCGGAGGAAAGATTAAAGGGGAAGATGTAGTAAAACCAAAATTAAGCCAAAACCAATATGGTTTTAGTATTGGTGGTCCAATAGTGAAGAATAAATTATTCTTCTTTGCCAACTTTGAAAAGGATGAAAGAGATGATTTAGGATCTAATGGCTGGATTCCGAATACTGGATCTGGAGCCGTGAACGAATCAAGAGTTTTGGAATCTGATTTAATTGCCGTTCAGTCTGCTTTGGCCGGGGTCGGATACGACACTGGGAGATATGAAGGGTTTACATATGGTTCCAACTCAACCAAAGGGATTTTTAAATTAGATTGGAACATCAATGATAATAATAGATTGGCCATTATCTATAACTTCTTGGATGCTTCAAGTGAAAAACCTGCACATCCAACCGCAATAACTAGAAGAGGTCCTAATTTCACGACCTTACAATTCGAGAATTCTGGGTATGAAATCAATAATAAGTTGAATTCCGTTCAGTTGGAGCTTAACTCTACTTTGTCAGATGAAGTAACCAACAAACTTCAATTTGGATACACACATTTCGATGATTTTAGAAATCCATTATCCACACCTGCTCCATCAATAAACATTACCAAAGGAGGTACAAATTATATAATTGCAGGACATGAACCATTTTCGGTTAATAATAGATTGGATCAAAAGGTATTTCAATTAACAAATAACATGAATATTTTTAAAGGCAATCACACCTATACGGTAGGATTTTCATTTGAAAAATTCGAATTTGACAACTCTTTTAACTTAACGGCTTATGGTTTCGATCTTTTTGGAAGTGTAGATATAGCGGATTTTGATGCTACTAGTTATGATTTTGACTCGCCACAAGCAACATTTAATTCCAATAATGGTGTTCCGGACGGAGAAGGTTGGGCATTGGCAGAAACCAACGTAGGGCAGTTGGCATTCTATGTTCAAGATGAATGGAATGCAACCGATGATTTTAAACTTACTTATGGTATTCGTTTTGATAAGCCATTGTTTTTTGATTCGGCCAGTAAAGCTCAAGCAGTTATTGATAGAGGTTTTGTGATTGCGGATCAACCATATGTTAATCCCAACAATGGAGAAACTGTATTTATTGACAATACGCAAATGCCAAGCAATGATTGGTTGATTTCACCAAGAGTTGGCTTCAACTGGGATGTGAATGGAGATAGGTCTATGCAACTTCGCGGCGGATCTGGTGTATTTACAGGGAGGTTTCCTTTTGTTTGGTTAGGAAATCAAATTGGATCGCCCGATGTATTTTTCTTACAAGCTGTTGATCCTGATTATAAATTTCCACAAGTATGGAGAACCAATATAGGAGTCGATAAAAGATTGGAAGGCGGTTTAATTTTAACTGGAGATGTTTCCTATACCAAGGATATCCATGGGGCACATGTTCAACATTGGGGCTTGACCGATCCTACAGGTACTCTTGCTGGTGTTGATAATAGGCCAATCTATACTGCTGATGATCAATTGAATGGTTTTGGACTTGGTGCAGGGCCATTTGTATTTACAAATTCCGATAAGGGAAGAATTTGGAATACATCTTTTAAAGCACAGAAGACATTTGATAATGGTCTTTACGCAATGGCTGCCTATAGCTATTTGAATGCCAAAGATGTAAACTCTATCGAAGCAGAGATTACAAGTGATGCTTTTGCAGGTAATCCAATAGTAAATAATGTAAACACAGATGTGCTTTCCTTTTCCAAATATGGAGACACCCATAGGTTTATTGGGGTGGCCAGTAAAAACTGGAACTATGGTAATGGGAAATGGGCCAGTACCTTATCAACCTTCTTTGAGTACGCGCAAGGAGCTCGTTATAATTATGTGTATGGTGGAGATTTAAACGGAGATGGCTCAACTATCAATGATCTTATTTATGTGCCTACTTCAAGTGAGATAGGACAAATGAACTTTAGTGGTGCAGGAGATGCCCAAGCTTTTGAGGCCTTTATCCAACAAGATGATTATTTAAGGGATAATAGAGGGGATTACATGGAGCGTTATGCTGCATTGGCACCTTGGAGAGGCAAATGGGATTTGAAATTCTTACAGGATTACAACTTTAAGGTTGCTGGAGATAAAACTAACACCATTCAGTTTAGTATTGATGTACTAAACGTTGGTAATATGATCAACTCCGATTGGGGAGTGGTTCAACAACCAAATAACATAAGTCCAATAGGTGTTTCCGTTGATCCTGATACAAATGTACCTACCTACAGTTTTGACGAAACCTTAAGTGATACGTACGGGTTTGATACCAGTTTGTTATCTAGATGGCAGGCACAATTTGGTTTAAGGTATATTTTTTAAAACATTTTGTTATTTAAAGTTTAAAAGGCTGTGCAGTTTGCACAGCCTTTTTATTTTTGCAGCTGAAAACATATCACTTGGGTGAAAGCTTGAGTATAATCCCAACAAAGGGATGTAAATTCAAATTTAAAAATGAAATATACAAGGCTTACGAAACAACAGTTGGAGGAGTTGCAACAGGAATTCATAAATTTCTTGGCAACCCAGTCGATTACCTCGGAAGAATGGGAGGGCATAAAGATTAATAAACCCGAAGTTGCCGAGGAGGAAATTGATGTGTTCAGTGATTTGGTTTGGGAAGGGGTGTTGGCGAAGGTGTCGTACTTGGAAAATATATCCGCCCAAAACATGCACCTATTTCTATTGACCGATAAGGAAATGAAATTGATATCCGTGAAAGTGATGAATCCCAATATAGACTTGTCCACAGCAGAGGGCTTTGAATGGTTCAAGAAAAATTGGCAATCGGATTTTGTGGAGTATCTTACTGCTTCAAAAGCATATACGGACGACAAAAACTTGGATAAGTTTTCCTTAATTAAACAAGGAGCCGTAATTACAAAGGGGGATCTCTACAATTGGTTTGATAAATTGATTGAATAATCTTCCATTGAATACATTAGAATCTAGGGACTTCAAATATATAGTTAAGTTACTTCAATAAAATAATGGCACAAAAACCAACATTACCAAAAGGCACAAGGGATTTTACCCCTTCAGAGGTTGTAAAACGTAATTATATATTTGATATAGTAAAAAAGCACTTTACCGCTTTTGGTTTCCAACCCATAGAAACTCCTTCCTTTGAGAATTCGGAAACCCTTATGGGCAAGTACGGCGACGAAGGTGATAGGCTGATCTTTAAAATTTTAAATTCAGGGGATTACCTAGGTAAGGTGGATGATGCCACCTATGAAAATAGGGATTCCAACCAATTGACCTCAAAAATTTCGGAAAAAGCCTTGAGGTATGATCTGACCGTTCCCTTCGCTAGATATGTGGTCATGCACCAGAATGAGTTGGACTTTCCTTTTAAAAGATATCAGATACAACCGGTTTGGAGAGCCGATAGGCCCCAAAAAGGACGATTCAGGGAGTTTTTTCAATGTGATGCTGATGTTGTAGGAGCAAACTCTTTGCTCCAAGAGGTAGAATTGGTGCAATTATATGATGCCGTTTTTACAGATTTAGGTCTGAAAGGTGTTACCATTAAATTGAACAATAGAAAAGTATTGGCAGGGATTGCTGAAGTTATAGGTGCCAAGGAGCACTTGATCGATTTTACGGTAGCCTTGGATAAATTGGATAAAATAGGAGAAGAAGGGGTCAGGAAAGAAATGTTGGAAAAAGGTATATCTGAGGAAGCCATTGCAAAGGCAGCCCCTTTGTTTGATATGTCAGGTTCCAATAAGCATCAACTTTTGGCATTGAAAGAGTTATTGAAAGATTCGGAAGAAGGATCAAAAGGAGCGGAAGAGCTAACCTTTATTGTAGAAACCTTAGAGGAATTAGGGTTGCAATCGGCAACCTTGAGATTGGATGTTACCCTAGCAAGAGGACTTAATTATTATACGGGGGCTATTTTTGAAGTTGCTGCTCCTGAAAAGGTGAAACTAGGTTCCATTGGTGGAGGTGGGAGATATGATGATCTTACCGGAATATTTGGACTTAAAGATGTCAGTGGCGTTGGTATCTCTTTCGGCTTGGACCGAATTTACTTGGTTTTGGAGGAATTGGGCCTTTTCCCTAAGGCTATAGATCAGTCCCTCGATGTGCTATGTGTTAATTTTGGGGATAAGGAAGCCTTGGCCGCCTTAAAATTGGTGGGCAAACTACGAAAAATGGGCGTAAAGGCAGACTTCTACCCCTCTACGGCTAAAATGCAGAAGCAAATGAAATATGCCAATAATAGAAATGTACCCTATGTGGTATTGATCGGGGAGCAAGAATTGGCCAATAATTCGTTTATAGTCAAAGATATGGCCAAAGGGGAACAGCATACCTATAGCTTGGAGGCCCCTGAAGATTTTGTAAAAGAACTATAATTGATTTTCTATGGCATCAATAATGGTCTTGAAATAAAAATGATCATGGGATACATACTTTTTTGAACTACTGTTTTGTTGTAGTTCTTTTATATACTTTGAAAGCGGGAGTAGGGCCAATGCCTTTACCTCGCTTTCCTGTTTTTTAAGAGTGTCCAATGAAACTTTTAATTCACATATATAGGTATGGTGAAATTCAGAATCGGTCAAACCAACCCTATGTTTTTTTACGGATTTAAAAACGCCTACTTTGATCAAGTCCTTTTCTAATACATCCAATCCAATCTCCTCAGAAATTTCACGTATGGCAGATGGTAAGATGTCTTCGCCCGCTCCAATATGACCGGCAACAGAGATATCCCATAGTAGGGGATAGGTTTCTTTGGATGCAGCTCTTTGTTGTAAGAGAATTTCCCCTTTTTTATTGTAAAACCAAATATGAACCGTCGGATGGAACAACCCTTTTCTATGTGCTTCGGATTTCATGAGGCTCTTGCCTGTATAATTTCCTTGCGCATCCAGTATGTCTATAAGTTCATCCATGGGATCAAGTATTAAAAAACCCTCCTGGAAGGGAGGGTTTAAAATGTTTATTCAAAATAACTGAACGATTCTCCTTCTTTAATGGTAAGAAGTGTTTCGTAAATCAATCTGATCACATTTTCCACATCATCCCTATGAACGGTTTCTACCGTGGTGTGCATATATCGCAGAGGCAGTGATATTAGTGCAGAGGCCACACCACCATTGCTGTAGGCAAAAGCATCCGTATCCGTTCCTGTATACCTTGAGGAAGCCATACGCTGGAATGGTATTTTTTGGGCTTCGGCAGTTTCCAAGATACGTTCGCGCAACTTGTTCTGTACCGCAGGCGCATAAGAAATAACAGGTCCGGCACCTATTGCCGTATGTCCTTGTTTTTTCTTTTCTATCATTGGTGTTGTGGTGTCATGACAGACATCGGTAACAATGGCAATATTTGGCTTAATGGTATGGGTGATCATTTCCGCCCCGCGCAAACCGATCTCTTCCTGGACCGAGTTGGTAATGTACAATCCAAAGGGTAATTTGACCTTGTTCTCGTGAAGAAGTCGTGCCACTTCGGCAATCATAAAGCCTCCGGCACGGTTATCAATGGCGCGACAAACAAACTTATCACCATTTAGGATTTGGAAAGTATCTGGGTAAGTGATCACACAACCGACATGAACCCCCATTTTTTCCACCTCCGCTTTATCTTTGGCGCCTACATCCACAAAGATGTTATCCAATTTCGGGGCTTCTTCTTTTGTGCTTTCCCTTGTATGTATCGCTGGCCAGCCAAAAACGCCCTTAACGATCCCTTTTTTAGTGTGAATGTTCACCCACTTGGAAGGGGCTATTTGGTGATCGCTCCCACCATTTCGTAT
This sequence comes from Psychroserpens sp., assembly GCA_047612485.1. GTDB lineage: Bacteria > Bacteroidota > Bacteroidia > Flavobacteriales > Flavobacteriaceae > Sediminicola. The sequence goes on along the minus strand of JBLGAT010000009.1, from coordinate 1,263 downwards.
CACGTAGATAAGACCCTCGTCGGTAATGTAATTGACATACCAAGAAATTTCGTCGGAATGTCCTTCTATGACCACCTTATATTTGGCATCTGGATTGATTATTCCAACTGCCGTTCCATAGGTATCCGTAATAAAGGTATCCACGTAAGGCTTAAGGTAATCCATCCATATTTTTTGTCCTTCCCATTCGTATCCAGTAGGTGAGGGGTTGTTTAAATATTTCTCAAAAAAATCAATTGACTTTTTTGTAAGTATCTTTTTTGAACTCATGTAATTTTGTTTTGTACAAACTTAACGATATTCACTTTTATTTAATAATAACATTGAGGGATAATGATTAATTTTAGCACGATTTTTGAGTTTGATTGAAATATGAAAAAGGAATTGTTGGTTTTTGTTTTTGGGTTGATGGGGCTCCTTGCTTTTGGGCAAGGTGAAGAGGCGGTAGATTCCCTTACCACACAATATGTAAAGATGTACGGGGATTCTGTTTTTGTGAGCTCTATTCCGCTCACTGAGGTGTTCGTTTTTGGTCAGTTGAAATTCCCATCCTATAAGGATAAGCTTCGGTACTATATATTAAAGAGAAAAACGTTGAAGGTATACCCTTATGCAAAGTTGGCATCGGAACGTTTGGTGAGCTTAACGGATAGCTTGGAAATTATCAAATCAAAATCTAAAAGAAGAAAATATACCAAGAAGGTCCAAAAATATATAGAGGATGAGTTTTCCGAGGAATTAAAGAAGTTGACCCGTACCGAAGGGCAGATATTGGTAAAGTTGATTCATAGACAAACGGGAATAACATCATTTGACCTTGTAAAGGAATTGCGGAGTGGTTGGCGTGCCTTCTGGTACAATACAACTGCCAAGTTTTTTAATATAAGTATAAAGGAGGAATTCCACCCAGAAAGTGAAATGGAAGATTATCTTATTGAAGATATTTTACAAAGGGCTTTTGCGGAAAGTAAGTTGGAGAGGCAGGAGTCGGTATTGGATTACGATTATGCATCCCTATCAAACAAATGGAAGAAGTCAGGAAATTGAAAAAAATAGTTGTGTAATTCAATTTAATCCATTACATTTAATACCCTTTTTAAAAATAGATGTTCCTGCAATAATCTAATTATAAGCGACTTAAAAACAACTTTAAAATTCCTTAATAAAAAGGTTAAAAAAAGTGTTGTTGAATTGTGGAAAGGTTGTAGGTTTGCAGCCCGAAACAGCGCAAGCGGTTGAGGGGAAATCGGTCTTAGGGCCGTG